>JAYUEU010000152.1:0-6769 GCA_043739065.1 Synechococcales cyanobacterium
AATGGCGTTATTATTAAACCCTTTAATGCATTAGAGTTGGCAGAACAAATTTGTAACGTTTTAAATTGGGCTGAATCATCAAACTGATTATCAAATTGAGCGTCAAAATGAGGTTGCTATGCGGATTTTAGTCGTTGAAGATGATGAGATATTACGGACATTGCTAACGCAGCGGTTAACTGCGGAGTGCTATGCGATCGATGTCGCTAAGGATGGGCTAGAGGGGTGGGACTATGCTTCGACCTATGAGTATGATTTATTGATTTTGGATTTAGTCTTGCCCAAACTCAATGGCATTGCTCTATGCCAGAAATTGCGCCATGCAGGCTATACGGTGCCGATTTTGATGCTGAGTTCTCAAGATACCAGTTCGGCCAAAATCATGGGATTGAATGCCGGGGCCGATGACTATATGGTGAAGCCCTTTGATGAACCCGAATTGATTGGCAGAATTCGGGCGCTGCTACGGCGGGGGAGTAGTAATCCGTTACCGATCGTTATCTGTGGACCGTTATCCTTGAATTCAAGTACCTATGAAGTGTTCTATGGCGAAATGCCCTTAGCGCTAACGGCCAAAGAATATGCATTGCTCGAAATGATGATGCGGGATAGTCAGCATGTCTTTAGTAGTGATGAAATTCTGGAGAGTCTATGGTCATCAGAAGAATTCCCGGTGGATGCAACGGTCCGATCGCACATCCGTCGTCTTCGCAAAAAACTCACTGCCGTCGGTGCCCCGCCAGATTTGATTGCGACATCCCATGGTCGAGGCTACTATCTCAAAATACTTGAGCTCTCGACTGTGACGATCGCTCCAGCACGAGAAACTCCAGCACGAGAAACTCCAGCACGAGAAATTCCAAATATTGCAACACCAAATGTACCGATCGAACAATCCAAATCAAATGAATCAACGCAGCAAGCCCAATATTTAGAATTATTGAATGACACTTGGAAAAAACATCGATCGACCTGCATAGAACGAGTAGAACTGATTCAATCGGCTTTAGACAAACTTCAGGCAGGCCAATTAACCGCGACCATTCAAGCCGAAGCCTATCGAGCAGCCCATACCCTGGTGGGAACATTGGGCACCTTTGGGCTACATGAAGCCATGCAATTGGCCCGAAATTTAGATCAAGAACTTCACCCCGATCTGTATTTAGAATCCAATCAAGCAGAGTCCTTGCGATCGTTTCTGAATCAGCTTCAGCAACAGATTGAGCAAACGCTTTATATTGAAAATTTACCCACCATGCTCGAACACCGTCCAAAGTCCATCGAAGATCCAAAGTCCAAGCCATCACAGCCTGAGATTAGAGTTATGCTGGTGGATGATGATCCCTTCTTTTTGGAAATATTCCCTCAACATCTAGAACCCTATGGCTTTCAAGTATTGACCTTAAATGACCCCAGACAATTTTGGTCTGTTCTGGAGGACCATCATCCAGATGTTTTGATTTTGGATATCCAAATGCAGCAAATTAATGGATTTGAACTTTGTCAGGGATTACGATCGGTCGATCCTTGGCAAAAGATTCCTGTGATGTTTTTGAGTGCTGATTCTAAGGCAGAAACCCAACATAAAGCCTTTTCAGTCGGAGCCGATGATTATCTTTGTAAACCCATTACGGCACAATCTCTCAGCGATCGGATTCACAATCGTCTTCAACGAATTCAGTCCATCGTGAACTAAATCAAGCTATCGCTCGAGTTAAATCTAATTAATTCTCATTTTGCACGCATTTTGCACGGGCGATCGAACAGGCTTATAAGGAACCCTATTTTGGATGAACCGTTATGACCTCTCTACAAGGCTCCCTTCGCGATCGTCAACAACCCCTGATTCAACAATTAGCCAATACGATTGAAAGAACTTGGCAAGACTATTTAGATCTCTCCTCCTACGAAATTCCTGCTGACCTCGGCTATATCGAACATCATCTCGAAGGCGAAAAACTCGTCATCGAAAATCACTGCTACCAAACGCCCCAATTCCGTAAACTTCACCTAGAACTCGCCCAAGTCGGCAATGGCTTAGATATACTCCACTGTGTGATGTTCCCAAAAAACGAATATCCACTCCCACTATTTGGATGCGATATTGTCGGTGCAAAAGGACAAATTAGCGCCGCGATCGTAGATCTTTCCCCCATCCGCGCCGACCGCAGTCTTCCCGCAACCTACCATCTCCAACTCTCTCAACTGCCCCATTTTGAATTCACCCATCCTCGCGAATTACCTGTTTGGGGCGATATTTTCTCCCAACACTGCGTCTTTATTCGCCCAGAAGGAGAATCTGAAGAATCGGCGTTCTTAGAACTTGTTCAACAGATCATGAAGATTCATTGCAGTATTGCCATTCAAACTCAGCCTGTAACGTCTCGTAATGAACAAATGTTAATCCAGGCTGGGCAGCAAAACTATTGTAGTCGTCAACGCGAAAATGACAAAACCCGGCGAATTTTGGAGAAATCCTTTGGGTCAGAATGGACCGATCGTTATATGTCCACCATGTTATTTGATTGCGCTGTTTGAATAGTCGTTAAGGCATCGCTAGGAATAAAATTGAGAACCTTAGGACTGCTTTACAAAACAATATAGATGTTTTCAGGAATGGCACAAGATTTGCACAGGCAAACTGGTTCAATACAATCAATGGTTGAATCAAAGTTCGAGCCAAATGCTTTATCAGCAAAGGTTTCAACTTTTTAAATTCTCAGAACAACCCATCGTTCGATCGGATTTTAAATTAACCAGACATTACAAAACTTCATCCTTTATCAAGGAGATTAACAGCATGTTAGATGCGTTCACTAAAGTAATTGCTCAAGCTGATTCCCGTGGCGAATATATCAGCGCTGGGCAAATTGATGCATTATTGCAGGTGGTCAAAGATGGCCCCAAACGGATGGATGTAGTGAACCGCATTACGGGTAACGCTTCTGCGATCGTAACCAATGCGGCTCGTTCATTGTTTGATGAGCAGCCTCAGTTGATCGCTCCTGGCGGTAATGCTTACACCCACCGTCGTATGGCGGCTTGCTTGCGCGACATGGACATTGTGCTTCGCTATGTCACCTATGCAATGTTCACGGGTGACGCGAGTGTCCTCGACGATCGTTGTTTGAACGGTTTGCGTGAAACTTACTTGGCTCTGGGTGTTCCCAGTGGTTCTATGGCAGAAAGCATTTCTAAAATGAAAGCGGCTTCCTTGGCGATCGCTGGCGATCGGGCAGGCGTGACTCAAGGGGATTGTAGTTCCTTGATGGCTGAATTGAGCGCTTACTTCGATCGGGCTGCTGCTTCAGTCGCTTAAGCATTAATGCTCCTCTAGGCCATAGAACATTTTGATTTGATTCCAATTGATTTGATTCCATCTGTTGGCAGCTCAGGGGAAAATCGCACAGTTTTAGGCTGGAGCCATTCCATGACTCACAACAGAATGACTATCACAATCATAACGATCGAAATCATCACCACCGTAAAACACTTAAATCACGAGGTTAATTTAGATCATGAAAACTCCTCTTACCGAAGCCGTAGCTTCTGCTGATTCCCAAGGGCAATACCTGAGTTCTGTGGAAATGCAGGTTGCCTTTGGTCGTTACCGTCAAGCAACCGCCAGCCTTGAAGCTGCAAAAGTTTTGAGTAGCAAAGCGAAAGAATTGGCTGATGGTGCTGCAAATGCGGTATATGGGAAATTCCCTTACACTACCCAAATGCAAGGCAATAACTTTGCATCGTCACAACGCGGTAAAGATAAATGTGTTCGTGACATTGGTTACTACCTACGCATGGTAACGTACTGTCTAGTTGCAGGCGGGACAGGTCCAATGGATGACTACTTGATCTCAGGTGTTGCTGAAATCAACCGTGCCTTTGACCTTTCTCCTAGCTGGTATGTGGAAGCTTTGAAGCACATCAAAGCAAGTCATGGCTTGTCAGGAGACCCTGCTGTGGAAGCAAACTCTTACATCGACTATGCAATCAACTCCCTCAGCTAGAGTCTTGATGAATTGATGGGGTGTTTGGGTATTGGCGGGGTGATTGCACCTCGTCATCTCATCACCCCATTGGGCATTTCTTCAGTATTTAGGGCTTTTATCAGGAGCTTTTCATGATCAGTTCAATGACTGCACGGCAGTTGGGAATTGAGCCGTATGGTTCAACCTCTCCCGTGGAATTACGATCGAATCCCAGTGTGGATGATCTCCAAGTAGTGATTAATGCTGCTTATCGGCATGTTTTGGGCAATGAGCATCTCATGCAGTCCGAGCGACTCACGAGTGCAGAATCGCTCTTGCGTCAAGGGAATTTGACAGTTCAGGACTTTGTTCGCGCGATCGCGATGTCAGAGTTATATCGGAAGAAATTCTTGTATGAGAACTACCAAATTCGATTTATTGAATTGAATTTTAAACATCTTTTAGGTCGTGCACCAGCGAACCAAGCGGAAATCTCGGAACATGTCAAGCTCTATATGGAGAAGGGCTATGAAGCAGAGATCAATTCCTATTTAGATTCTGACGAATATAATTCTAACTTTGGTCAATGGACTGTCCCCTCCCACAAAGGATTTGGCACCCCATTAGGTCAAAATACCGTTGGATTTAATCGTCTTTTCCAACTATATCGGGGCTATGCTAGCAGCGATCGTTCCCAAGGCAATAGCAAAGGTCAGTTAACGGCTGAACTAGCTATGAATAGCGCCAGTCCACTGCGCCCCAGCACCATGGGCCGTGAACTAGTAGGTGTCCATGGTGGCCAGCGTGGTCAACTGTATCGCCTTCGTGTGTCCCAGGGAGCCAGTTCCCGCACGACTCAAATTCGTCGTAGTGTTAGTGAATACCTCGTATCCTATGAACAGTTGTCTGCCACAATGCAACGGCTGAATCAACGTGGGAGTCGGATTGTAGAAATTACGCCCGCCTAAAAGATCATTAATTAACTCAGGAGAATCCTCTGTGGCTATTACCACTGCTGCCACTCGTTTAGGGAGTGCGGCCTTTGACGATACGCAACCCCTCGAACTGCGCCCCAAGTATACGCCTGCTGAAGCGAAAACCGTTATTGATGCGGTTTATCGTCATGTTCTAGGCAATGGGCATTTGTTGATGGCCGATCGACTCACGGCGATGGAATCATTGTTTACCAATGGTCAACTGTCGGTGCGTGAATTTGTCCGGGCATTAGCGAAGTCAGAATTGTACAAAAGCAAGTTCCTCTATCCCCATTTCCATACCAGGGTGATCGAGCTGAACTTCAAACATCTATTGGGACGTGCGCCCTATGATGAAGCAGAAGTAATTGAACATCTCGATCGCTATCAAAATGAAGGCTACGAGGCAGATATCGATTCCTATCTAAACTCAGCGGAATATGATGCCAGCTTTGGTGATTTTACCGTACCTTATTACCGGGGTTTCGCGACTCAGACGGGACAAAAAATGGTGGGCTTCCCCCGAATGTTCCAGTTGTATCGAGGCTATGCTACTAGCGACAAGTCTCACTTCGAGGGTGCAAATTCTCACTTAGCTGGGGACTTAGCACGTGGGCGGACATCGACTGTACGGGCTATGGCGGGCAGTGGTGCTCCAGGTTGGGCTTACCAAGCTTCAGCACAAGGAACCATGCCTCAAGGTGTCTTTGCTCCGGCAATGTATGGTTCTACTCGTCAGTATCGCATCGAAGTTGCCGCCATTAGCCGTCCTCGCTATCCTAAAGTGCGTCGCAGCAACACTGAGTACATCGTTCCTTACGAGCAGCTCAACAGTACGCTCCAGCGCATCAATAAGCTCGGCGGTAAAGTTGCTAGCGTCACGCTCGTGAAATAAAGATCGTGGAATAGAGAAATAGACATCTCTGCCATATGAATGCAAGGGCGTAAGTTTTGCGCCCTTAAAAATCACTCACGCTCTAAAAATCCAACTCTAAAATCCAACGGAGAAGCTTGCATATGTTAGGCCGTTCTATTTTGGGATCTAATCCTTTTGGTGACAGTCGGGTCTTTATCTATGAAGTCGCGGGACTCCGTCAAAACGATCAGACTGAGCAAGACAAACACGCCATTCGTAAAAGCAGCACGGTCCTCATGCCAGTGGCTTTTAATCGAATGGGCGAGTTTATGCAACAAATGAATCGTTTAGGTGGCCAGATTGTCTCCATTCATCCACTGAATGAAAGCACACCCAAAACATCTGCGGCAGATCCTCAGGAAGAGTAGGGTTTCCCTTAGTGGACGATCGTTTTGATTGATTAAGTCAGATTGAATCTCCCAATAAAACGGTTGCTTAAAGGAGCAGCCGTTTTTATTGACTAGGCTCAAGTTTATTGACTAGGCTCAAGGTTAGTCGGGCCTGTAAAGATCTGTCCTCCGGCACTGGTTTAGTGGGCGTACAAGAAACAAAGAATGACGTACGAGGATAGCTCAGAGATTCACCTTAATAAGGCTCGGGGTAAATCATAGGAGGCTAAATTACAGGTATAAACCCGAGTGCATTTTTTACCTTAGATAGCGTTGAATTGGCTAATGTCTCAGCCTTTTCCCGGCCCTCTCTCAGCACCGTATCTAGATATTCCGGTTCTGCCATAATCTCATTATAACGATCGCGAATGGGAGAAAGCGCTGCGATCGTCGTCTCTGTCAACAACGGTTTAAACTGTCCCCAGCCCATCTCGGCACATTCTGCTTCCACTGCCGTTTGGGTTTGTCCCGATAGCAACATATACAGTGTTAAAAGATTATTACACTCAGGCCGATCGGGAT
>JAYUEU010000153.1:0-5391 GCA_043739065.1 Synechococcales cyanobacterium
TCACCAATGCGTTTTAGGACTTGAACCGCGATCGCCATGATTTCGGGTCCAATGCCATCGCCGGGAAGCAGTGTGATGCGGTAATTCTGTGCCATGGGATTGATGCGTGCAATTAAAATATGTTCGGATGCATCATACCGTGGAATCATAGCCGCACAATTACAGTCAGAACTAGAGTCAGGACTTCTGCCAATCATTGACTTAATTCAGCAACTAATCTATCTGTAGACGCAATTAATTTATTCACGCAATTAGACGATCGCGTAACGCATTCCTGGATTTTGCACAATTAAGTCCATCATCTCTAGTTGCAGTAATCCACTTGAAACCTCGGACGTACTCATTTTGGTAGTTTCAATAATCAAATCGATCGGAGCATTGTTGTGCAGTTGAATAATTGAATCTATTAATGTCTGTAGTGATGGTTCTAATGTTTGTAATACTGGATATACCTTTAGTTCAAGATCTTTAGATTTTGGCTCTTCATAGCAAAGGCTTGGCATAACTTCCAATAGCTCTAAAAATTTGTCTGGCTTAGGTAAGATATGCGCCCCTTGCAGAATCAAATGAATACAGCCTTCGGATTGTGGACTATCCAAATTTCCGGCTAACGCGTAGACTTCACGACCATATTCATTAGCGAGATTTGCCGTTATTAAGGCTCCCGATTTTAGTCCGGCTTCCATCACCAATGTGGCATGACTCAACCCAGCAACAATACGATTACGGGCTGGGAAATGCTTCCGATCGGGCCGAGTTCCAGCAGGATATTCACTTAAAATCAAACCATTATATTCAATTCGTTCATAGAGATCTCGATTACTGTGGGGATACACTTGATCCACACCATTCCCAAGGACCGCTATCGTCTGTCCGCCCGCCGCAATGCAAGCTTCATGAGCGATCGCGTCGATGCCCTCGGCCAGTCCAGAAATAATAATAAAATCCTGCTGTGTCAAAACCTGGCTATACCGTTCGGCCCAAGTGCTGCCATATTTTCCGGCTTTTCGGGTACCCACAATCGCAATTCCCCGGCGAGTTTCTAAGGTTTTCAGTAGTCCTAGATCCCCTCGGTAATGCAAAATAGTCGGCGCATCAGGAATGCTTTTGAGCATGGCAGGATATTCTGCATCGCTCGGGACAATGAAGTGGGGATTGTATTGCTGATAGGTGGCTAGCAGTTTTTCGGGGTTGAGGGGCTGACGATCGGTCACAATTTTTTCTGCTCGCTGTCTCCCGATGCCTTCGACTTGCTGAAGCTCTTCGCTGGTAGCGGTCCAAGCTGTTTCGACGGAGCCAAAATGTTGCCACAGTCGATGCAGCAAAACAGCACCAATTCCGTTAAGTTCGCGCCATGCCAACCAATACGATCGTTCCTCCACAGAATTCCGTCCTTGTCACTACTATCTAATTATTTCCTGCTAAGTATTCCCAGATCTAGCGGTGTGATGATGTTCTATACTTTTTAATCTAGTTCTTGCGTAACCGAGCATCCCATGACTGCCGCCCCTAATCTTATTACTCTCGCCCAGAAGACTCGTACTAGTGCCCGATCGTTGGCCTTACAATCAATTGAGCGTCGTAACGAAGCACTTGAATCTATTGCAAACGCATTGTTAAGTCATGCGGATGAGATTGTGGCGGCAAATGAGGCAGATTGCAAAGCAGCAGTTGAAGATCAAATTTCATCGGCACTGTATGCACGGTTAAAACTCGATCGGACTAAGCTGAATGGAGCGATCGCAGGTGTGCGGGATGTGGTGAAACTAGCGGACCCGATCGGCGAATTGCAACTCCACCGAGAACTAGATACTGGGCTAGTTATGAAACGCATCAGTTGCCCGATGGGAGTCTTGGGAGTGATTTTTGAGGCGCGGCCTGATGCGGTGATGCAGATTTCTAGCTTGGCGATCAAGTCAGGAAATGGTTTGATTTTGAAAGGGGGCAAGGAGGCGGTCCGATCATGTGTAGCGTTAGTAAAAGCGATTCATGCAGGGCTTGAGGCGGTGGGTCTTGACGCTAGCCTAGTTCAGCTTTTGACAACGAGAGAAGAGACGTTTGAATTGTTGAAACTCGATACCTATGTAGATTTGATTATTCCCCGGGGTTCAAATTCATTTGTACAATTTGTTCAAAACAATACCCGAATTCCAGTGCTGGGTCATGCCGACGGAATTTGTCATTTATATGTTGATAAAGCCGCCGATTTTGTAAAAGCAATTCCGATCGTGATTGATTCTAAAACCCAATATCCAGCCGCCTGCAATGCGATCGAAACTTTATTAGTACATGAATCAATTGCAGCAACATTTCTGCCAGAAGTGGCGATCGCACTCAATGGCTGTGGCGTTAAATTACGCGGAGATGAGCCGACTTGTAAAATTTTACCAAATGCAATTGCGGCAACGGATGAAGATTGGGTGACTGAATATGGTGAATTGATCTTATCCATTCGGATTGTCAAAAATATAGACGAAGCAATTGAACATATTACGCATTATGGATCTCGCCATACAGAGGCGATCGTCACAGAAGATGCCCAAACCGCCGCACAGTTTTTGGCCGAAGTCGATGCAGCGGGTGTCTATCACAATTGCTCTACCCGATTTGCAGATGGATTCCGCTATGGATTTGGGGCAGAAGTTGGCATTAGTACCCAAAAAATGCCGCCGCGTGGTCCTGTTGGACTAGAAGGATTAGTGACCTATAAATATCAAATGATTGGCAACGGCCACATCGCTGCCACGTACGTCGGAGATCACGCGAAACCCTTCACTCATCGAGACTTAAAATAACTCTTAGAATGATTTTTAGTTAGCGGTCAACGAAACAGTACCTAAAACAAATGAGTACGTAATAGTAAGTGATCAAATTTTCAGGAAGTCTTAGAGTATTGATTCATCACCGTTTAAATCGCGATTAAATTACGATCAGGGTGAATCATTCATGAATGCTATGGAGCAAATTATTTGTTTCTTCAGGATTGAGAGTTCCCGATTTACAGAAATCCTCTAGAACTGGAGAAAGCGCTTGGGTAACTGATAGTCGAATAATGAGCCACCGAGCAGACAGTAATGCCCGCGATCGGTTGGGATAGACTCCGCCAGATTCAAAATAGCTATTGCCGAACTCGGGTGGTTCAACAATTTCCCAAACCCAGCCATCACTTTCAGGACAGGCTCGAATTTGCCAACCGTGGTAATCCATAAAGGGAATAGCTTCAAGCCAATGATGGAGTAGTCGGGACTGTTGGATGATAGCTTCACAAGTAGTCATGGGTGAAGAGTTGGAGTAGAGGTTAATAGAGGAGAAGGTACTGCATTGTCTTAGGTGCAGGAATTTATAAATAAATATAAGATTTTAGTTTATGGACGTGTTAGCAAAACTTATGCAGCTAACGTGTGGAGATAAAAATAATGCATAACTTAAGGCTATCCATCTCCGTAATCATTGCATAGTTTTGCTTTTGATTTGTAGTATAAAATCATGCCTTTATATGAAAATACTGAGATTACGCGATTTAGGTCTACGTTAAATAATCTTCTTTATGAGAAAATTACAATTCTGCTTAAATCCTTACAGACGATCGCTTTGAGAAGATTTTAAGTTGGTAACAATTGATCGGAAAAATATTAAATCCGTATATTCTGACTTCAGCAAAAAATGATACCGACATCAACTATCAATCTAGTTATTAAGCAGCGGAATTGAACTGACGAATTTTCCAGACGATCGCAGAAATTAGATTTGTAAAGACATGGGCCACGATCGGGACTAACAAATTACCGCTGAGCAGAGCGCTCCAAGCAAAAACTCCCCCAATGAAAGCGGCCCACATTACATAGGACCATTGTTTCAAACTGCTCAAGTGCATCACCCCAAAACACAGACTCGACAGCACAACACCGACCCAATCCAAACCAAACTGTGGCAACATCACCCCACGAAACAGAAGTTCCTCACTGAGTCCCGGCAACAGTCCAATCCAGATCAAATCCGGGAGTGCGAGAGGTCTTAAAATCAAATCCAAATAGTAATCGGCACTTTTACGATAATCATCCCAAAAGGTATAAATCACAGTGCTCGCGATCGTAATAGCCACCGCCAGTCCCACGCCCCAAAGTGCATCGACTGGATTCCAAAAGACTCTGAGAACTTGGATCGCACCAAAATAGGTCCAAGTCTTAGCAATGCCCAACAGGACGATCGCGGTAACTCCTAGAACCAACAAAATTTGCGATCGGGTCATGGGTTGCATAAGGAATTAAGAGGATAGAACGATTGTTACGGCTTTATTGTAGTGGAGTCGGTAGTCATGAAGTCGCGGAAAAGGTTCACAAAAGGACTAAAACCCTCTAGAGACAGCGAATTCGATCGATTTTGGGACTGAGGGAATCTAGGGAAATACCGCTACGGTGGGCGACCAGAACTCCGATCGCTTCGAGGTATGAATTAACGGAGATCGATCGGATTCCCAGATCTGCGGGTGTAACTTGCATCCGACTCGTATTTTCTCGCACCGTAATGATTTGAGTGGAGGTTTGGCTTAAGTGCAAGAGCGCACTTCCCCCACAGGCACTTTCAGGTAAAACCAAGGCGTTGACTTGACTACGGTGAATGTCTGTAAGTTGGGGACGATCGGATGAATTAGCCGCTATGGAATCAACCAGGGCAAACTGCGGAGCACGGCTGAGACCAACTAAAACACAGGGTAAAAAGGTATGGCCAAGTTCTTCAGCGGCGGATTTTGGCGAAATAGAACTATCAAGCTCCAAAGGCGAAAGGGCAGGAGCATGGGCACAGGGGATCTTAAAATGGCGGACAATCAGATGACTAATGACGGCTTCAGCTCCAGCCAACGGATCAACGCCGTGGCCATGTCGATAATCGTGGAGCGCATTTTCCGGCAGATCTTCTGGAAATCTAGCAATGACCGCGATCGCCGTTGCCCCAGCTTGATTAATCAATTTATCAGCAGCGCGCAACAGACTGTCGGGGTTGCCGATCGTACCCCAAGTGGCCCCAGACTCAGCACTTTGAATCCCGACATTCAGCGGTTCATCCGTCAACACATAATCGGTAAGAGTCAGACCCAGAGTGGCACGGGCAGCATCGGCGGCTTGGAGATGGCGGGCAATCAGGTCAGGTTCGGTCCCGCAGTCTATTAACAACCCAATTTTGTTTTGGTGGACAGGGCGTAGGTTCCAGTGACCTGCGGCAAATTGGTCCAGAGCATAGCCTTCGGTATACAGCGTATTCGGCAAGTTCCAATAGAGTTGTGCGCCATTCATGACGTTTGGATGGGTAATCAGCCGATCGCACACCTGAGAAATAACTTTGGCGGTTGGTAATGCGTCTCCGGCATATCCACCGATGGCGGCCCCGATTCCG
>JAYUEU010000154.1:0-6689 GCA_043739065.1 Synechococcales cyanobacterium
CGGAAATTGAAGAAATTTGTAGAATTGTTCACACCCAAAGCCCGGATACGGTGTGCTTCGTAGATAATTGTTACGGAGAATTTATTGAGCGCCAAGAGCCGACGATGGTGGGGGCTGACCTAATGGCGGGGTCTCTGATTAAAAATCCAGGGGGAACTATTGTAACGGCGGGCGGCTATGTGGCCGGGCGGGCTGACTTAGTGGAAAAAGCCTGTTGTCGTCTAACAGCTCCCGGCATCGGAAGCTATGGTGGAGCGACCTTTGACCAGAATCGATTGTTATATCAGGGGTTATTTTTAGCACCGCAGATGGTGGGCGAAGCGATGAAGGGAAATCATTTGACGGCCTATGTTTTTGACAAGATCGGATATCCCGTTAATCCTGGGCCGTTTGAACCTCGGCGGGATGTGATTCAAGCCGTCAAACTAGGCGAGGCTAAAAAAGTGATCGCCTTCTGTAAAGCCGTGCAGCAATGGTCACCGATCGGTTCCTACCTAGAACCCGTCCCCGCAGAAATGCACGGTTACGAGAGCGAGCTAGTCATGGCAGGCGGCACCTTCATCGACGGCAGTACCTCGGAATTTTCGGCAGATGGACCGTTACGGGAACCCTATACGGTATTTTGCCAAGGGGGGACGCATTGGACTCATGTGGCGATCGCACTAGAGGCGGCGATCGAGTCTTTGCTATAGTAAATGGACCGTGATGCCAGGTGTTGTATGTCACCCAAAACCCTTCTTGCAGAAAGAACTCAGGTGCAAACCGAAGACAGTTCACTCGCTAAACCTGAGATGTTGTGGACTGATGAGGCTTTTTTGGCTCTATCAAGGGACGGACATCGTTATGAAGTGGTCGATCGGAAATTAGTAGATATGGGAAATTCGGGCGCAAAGCACGGTTACTTTTGTAGCATTACAATGTAAAAATACAGCCAGATTTGGAGAATAAACCTAGATGAGTCAACGGGATAAGATTCTACTCAGAATTCTTACGGGCAACTCTGATGTCAATATTCCATTCGAGCAACTCTGCCAATTTCTCGTCAACCTAGGCTTTAACAAACGAATCCAAGGCAGTCACCACATCTTTTCCATGGAAGGAATTTAAGAAATTCTCAATATTCAACCTAAACAAGGAAAAGCCAAAGCCTACCAAGTCAAACAAATCCGTAACGTAATTGTTAAGTATCACCTCATTGTTAAGTATCACCTCGGAGTCCAGGATGAAAATTAGATACGAATTGATTGTTTATTGGAGCGAAACCGACGAAGCCTTCATCGTCGAAGTGCCTGAACTCCCTGGCTGCATGGCTGACGGTGAGACCTATCAGGAAGCTGTCCAGAATGCAGAAATCGTAATTCAAGAATGGATTGAAACAGCTAATGAACTAGGCCGATCGATTCCAGAACCTAAAGGTCGATTAATGTTCGTATAACAAAAAGCGATCAAAGTTTTCGATCGTCCCTAATTATTTTCAATTCCCAATTTCCATATGCATAACGTAGCGCCCCATCCGCGTGTGATCTGACCAGAGTTCGTAGTCTATATGCAGTTCATTGGGAAAAGACTCATTGAGCAGTTTGATGCTGTGGGTGAAGTTGCGGAGTTGGAGTTGGTGGCGGTCGGCGGCGGGTTCTTGGTGAATCCAGTAGCGATTAACACCAGATTTTCTGGTTTCCCAGAAGTGACGATAGCTTAAATTTCCGTTCCCTTGCATGGTCATCACGACCTGGTTGGGCGACAGTTCCATCCAAATTAGGCGTACTTCATTAGGTTGCTTAATGCCGAAGATAGCCGGTTCTGAGACGTGAGGTTCAGTGATTAGCAGGTGGTATCGATCGTGCTCTGGTTGATACAGTGTTGCCGTGGTTTCAATGGTGGACCAGACAGGCATATCAGTTGAGGCCATGGACAACGAAACATTACGGCGGAAATGAGTGAGCATAAAACCTTGGATATGAGGAGTGGAACCGTTCCTTGGTAGGATTGTCGATGGAATCTTGTCCGTAATTACCCTTAATTTAACCAATCTTCTATGAATTCTCATTCAGTCATTTCAGTGAATTCTGTCAGCAATCATCAGGATCTTGTAATCCAAGGTGACAAGATTACGGGTGGATTACAAGGACGGATCCAGATTCCAGGCGACAAGTCGATTTCCCACCGATCGCTGATGTTGGGTGCATTAGCCGATGGCGAGACAGTGATTCATGGGTTGCTATTGGGTGAGGATCCGCGTAGCACTGCAGCTTGTTTTCGGGCGATGGGGGCGACGATTTCTGAACTGAATAGCACCGAAGTCCGAGTTCAGGGCATTGGTTTGGGCAATCTTCGAGAGCCGGAAAATGTTCTGGATACAGGAAATTCGGGGACGACGACGAGGCTGATGTTAGGGATTTTGGCCAGTCATCCCGATCGGTTTTTCACGGTAACGGGCGACCATTCTATCCGATCGCGGCCTATGTCTCGTGTCGTGAAACCATTGCAACAAATGGGTGCAAAAATTTGGGGTCGCAAGGGAAATTCTTTGGCTCCTTTGGCAATTCAGGGACAAAAGCTCAACGCCATGACTTACGAGTCTCCGATCGCCTCAGCCCAAGTCAAATCCTGCATTCTGTTAGCGGGCTTAATGGTGGACGGCGAAACTACAGTAACGGAACCTGCACTCTCGCGCGACCATAGTGAACGAATGCTACGGGCGTTTGGGGCTACTGTCAAAGTCGATCCAGACCGCATCAGTGCGACGGTGGTGGGCGGTGCGACGTTAATCGGTCAAACGGTTATTGTACCGGGGGATATTAGTTCTGCGGCCTTTTGGTTGGTGGCGGGGGCGATCGTGCCCGGTTCTGATTTAACCATTGAAAATGTTGGCATGAATCCGACCCGCACTGGAGTTCTTGAAGCGTTGCAAATGATGGGCGCAGACATTGAGATTTTGAATGAGCGGGAAGTGACGGGGGAACCTGTGGCGGATCTGCGGGTACGATCGAGCCAATTACAGGGCATTACATTAGAAGGTGCGATTATTCCTCGGTTGATCGATGAGGTGCCGATTTTGGCGGTTGCGGCAATATTTGCATCAGGAAAAACCGTGATTAAGGATGCTGAAGAGTTGCGGGTAAAGGAGAGCGATCGGATTACGGTAATGGCAAACCAGTTGAATACTATGGGTGCAATGGTGACAGAGTTGCCCGATGGGATGGAGATTGTCGGTGGAACGGCGCTGACGGGGGCTGAGGTTGATAGTTTTACAGATCACCGGATTGGCATGAGTTTGGCGATCGCGGCCTTGAATGCAGCGGGCAAGACCACGATTCACCGTGCAGAAGCGGCTTCGATTTCCTATCCAACGTTTGTGGAGACATTAGAAAAGGTTGTGGGCTAACGATCGCAATTATGAAATTTTCCTGGGATCCCAATACATCCGATCGGAAGCATATGAAGAATCCTGACTCAGAATTGGAAGATGATCTTCGATCGGAGTATGACCTCAAAAATCTTCAGGTTAGACGTTAGGGACTGGGCCATTGGAAAAATTATGGGGTGGTTTCGAGTTCATTAATTCTCAGCCATTCAAGTTATTTATACCTACAATTTTTCGACAAGATGGGTTTCGAGTCGTGATTTATACAGATGACCATGAACCACCTCATGTCCATGTCTTGAAAGGAGAGACAGAAGTTAAGATTGACTTGGGCAACGCTAAAATTCTGCCAAGCGTTATCCTACTGAGAGGGAAACGCAGTGATGCGACCAAAGCCCTTGAGATTGTGACCGATCGGCAAACTGAATTATTGGAAGCTTGGAGGATGATTCATGGTAACTGAACAAGATTTCAATGAAATGTTCGATCGGGCAGAGATGAATGCTCAAATTGCAGATTTGACCGAGCCGCGTGCAATTTCGGCGCATTATGAAATTGAAACTGGAAAGATTGTGATTGATCTTCGCGATGGTTCCGTTTTTATGTTTCCTCATCATTTAGGGCAAGGCTTAGCCCAGGCAAGTGCTGAAGATTTGGGCGCGGTCGAGGTTACACCCTCAGGATATGGATTACATTGGGAGGCGCTTGATGTGGACTTGAGTGTTCCTTCATTGCTTAAAGGAATCTATGGAACTCGCGTTTGGATGGAACAGCTTCATGCGGTGATCAGATAACTGCGCTAGATATTAAGGCGATCGAAGCGAGAAAACCAAAATCTTCTAAAACAAAACCTCCGCAAATAATTCCATAGGGGAAACATTTAGGGAGGTCTTTTGTGTTAAGTCAAATTAACGATCGGCTTAAGGTACGATCTTTAGTAATTCAACATCAAAAATTAAGGTTGCGCCGCCGGGAATCGGACCCACGCCACGATCGCCGTAACCCAATTTTGCGGGAATCACCAACTTGCGACGACCCCCGATTTTCATAGTTGCCAAGCCTTCATCCCAGCCTTGAATCACTTGACCTGCGCCAATTTTGAAGGAAAAAGGTTGATTGCGATCGCGAGAGCTGTCAAATTTAGTGCCATCGGTCAGGGTTCCAGTGTAATGAACCACAACAGTTTGGCCTGCGATCGGCTCTGCGCCTGTGCCTTCGACTAGCTCAACGTACTGCAACCCAGAAGCGGTTGTAATTAGATTTTCGTCCACGGTTTTCTTTCCAGCGATAGGTTCCATGAGTTTTGTAGTTTCTTTAACCACAATATTCGACACAATATCAGCCATTGTGGGCTTTGTGATCAGTTCAGCGGCGATCGCTTCACTCTTGGGAGCGTTGAATTGGGCAGCCAACAAAATGACGACACAAGCCACGACTACGCCCAGACTGATGAGGATTTCTCTCACTAGATTTGGTTCTCCCGGATTTTTTATAAATTTATCAAGTCTAATATTAACGCCAGTTTTTGTTTTCCAGTTCACGGAGTTGCCGCTCTAGCCGATCGATTCGCCCGCGCAATTCATCAACTTCAGATTGCCGCGCCACTCCAATATCCTGCATCACATTGCGAACCTGGCGCTGAAACTGGACTTCAAGGTCACCTTGATTGGCCTGAACTTGCTTCAGTAGATCATTAACAAATATTGATGCCTGCTCAGGATTCAGTTTACCGTCACGGACCAACTGGTCACTGACTTCCTTAAATTTCTCAGCGGCGATGCTGGTAGTGCCGACTCCGAGCATGAGCAGTTGGTTGAGCCAGTTGTTGTTATCCATGATTTTTACGGTAAATTTAGCTTAAAACTCTTTGCTTTAGTATTGTGGCAAATTGTGGCAAAGGTTTTTAAACGAGGACGTTCGGGTTAACGATCGTAAAATCCGAATCCAGGCATGATTTAGACTAGTTTAGTCAGAACTCACACTTATGAAGGGGAACGTATGGTTGTTGAACATTTAATCGCGGTAGAATATTTACGAGTTAAGGTAGCGCCGGAAGAAGTAGATCATTTTGTGCAGGCCGATAGGGACATTTGGACCGCATTTCTGTCAAAACAACCGGGATTTCTCAATAAGCAGGTGTTGTGCAGTATAAAGACGCCTGGGGAAGTCGTAATTTTGACCCAGTGGCGATCGCGGGAAGAATGGAAAAGTATTTCGGCGGAGTCATTAGCGGCAACAGATAAGAAGTTTGTTTCAGTGATGGGGCGCGTGGTGCCATTCACTGAAACTGGAGAATATACGATCGCAATGTAAAATTCGACATCAAAACAGTATTGCTCAAGAAAGAAACACACATAAATCTAGTAATAAGATTTCGTGTGTTTCTTAGTCAAAACCTTAAATTTATGACTCAATCGATCGGCCCGATCGTTCAGTCCAATGCCCCAATCGATCGCGAATCCAATCCGTCCAAATCGCCTCACTTCTATATCGCCATGCCCAATTCCCTTCGGCAACTCCAGGGAAATTCATTCGCGCATCAGTCCCCAAACCAAACACATCTTGTAATGGAAACACCGATAGATTTGCGACCGAATTTAAGGCTGTCCGAATCAAATCCCAATGAATACCCATCGGACTGACATATCCAATACTCGCGATTACATTGTCCCGTTCCCAATCTCCCAATTTCTCAAACCAACCCACCGTCGTATCATTATCATGGGTTCCCGTATAAACCAAACAATTACGGGGATAATTGAAGGGTAGAAATACATTCCCCGGATCAGAACCAAAGGCAAAATGTAATACCTTCATTCCAGGGAAATCATACCGATCGCGCAACGCTTCGACATCCGGCGTAATCACGCCCAAATCTTCCGCCAAGATTGGCAATGAACCCATCTTCTCTTTCAATACCTTAAAGAACTCATCACCGGGCGCATTCACCCACGTTCCATTCAAAGCAGTTTCTTCACCATGAGGAACCGACCAATAGGCTTCAAAGCCCCTAAAGTGATCCACCCGAATCCAATCTACTAGTTCTAACATTGCCTCAAATCGCTGAATCCACCAAGCAAAATCGGTTTTCTGCAAATAGTCCCAGTTGTAAACCGGATTTCCCCAAAGCTGTCCAGTTTCACTGAAGTAATCCGGCGGCACACCCGCCATTTGAGAAACAGCTCCTGTTTTGTCGTCAATTTGAAAATTCTTTGGATTTCCCCAGACATCGGCACTGTCATGGGCTACATAAATCGGAATATCTCCAATAATCTGAATATTTCGATCGTTGGCATATTGTTTTAATGCACGCCATTGATTGAAA
>JAYUEU010000155.1:0-12957 GCA_043739065.1 Synechococcales cyanobacterium
TCTTCTTCTAGGTTGAAGGCAATCCCAATGGAGCCGTCAGCAAATTCTAAAAGTTCTCCGGCCATCGCCTTATCTAGGCCATAAACACGAGCAATTCCATCTCCAACCTGCAATACAGTTCCGACGTTTGTTACTTTAACGTCTTGGTTGTATTGCTCAATCTGTTGGCGAATAATACTACTAATTTCGTCAGGTCTGATCGCTGCCATTGGCTAATCTCTCTTTACAACGGTACGGGTGGGAGAATCTAAAAAAAATTAATGTGAAATTTCACAAGGCTTAAATTTCACAAAACTCGACGGACGACAAATTTTAGTTTGCGCCAGCTAGCTTGTAAGAAATTCGACGAAGCTGACCACGTAAACTCGCGTCGATAACCTGAGATCCGACTTTAATGATCAAACCGCCCAAAAGGTCAGCATCGATCGTCGTTTCCAGTTCGACACTTTTCGCGTTGGTCATCGCCATGACGCGATCGCGTACACTCTGTTTCTGGGCATCGGTCAATTCAACGGTCGAAGATACTTGGGCCAATACCACTTGGTTCAGCTTACGAATCTGAGATTGAAATTCACGACAAATTCCAGGCAAACATACAGCCCGACGACGATCGACGAGTAGCTTCATAAAGCTCAGGGTTAGGTCATTTACCTTTCCACTGAACAATTGGGTCAAGGCCGATTTTTTGCTATCGTCTTGAAAAAATGGATTAGCTAAAAACCCATTTAATTCAGCACTTTCCGTGACGGTCTCCAAAATCAAGGCGACATCTGCACTAAATTGTTCCAACTGGCCATTAGATTGACCAAGGGACAATAAGGCTTGTGCATAGGGTTCGTATGCGGCTGTCGTAACAGCACTACCACCTTTCATTTACTGACCTCCCAAAAGTGAAATACTGCGATCGACGAGCGTCTGTTGCGAGGTAGCGTTGAGACGAGCTGGAATTTGAGCTTCTGCTTTGGCCATTGCAAGTTCTGCAATTCGCACCCGCAATTCGTTCAAAATCTTCGCTTGTTCCGCATCTAAATTAGCGGAAGACTCTTGCTTCATGCGCGCAACTTCTGCTGCAGCTTCCGTCAAAATCGCTTGACTTGCCTTTTGAGCGTCCCCATCAGCTTTCGCCACAATGCCTGCTGCTTCTGCAGTCGCAGATTTAAGCTTCTCTTGTTGGGTTGCCAAAAGCTTTGCCATTTCAGCTCGTTTCACTTCAGCTTCATTAAACGCTTTCTCAATGGCAGCCGATCGGTTTCCCAACGTACTGCTCAAAAATTCACGCCCGAAATAAACCAAAATACCAATCACGATCGCGAGGTTAACGACATTAGCCTCAAAAATATCGAGATTGAGACCAAATCCCCCGCCCGCCGACTCTGCCATTTCAGATGCTAAAACATGGCTCTGATTGGCGAGTTGTAAAAAAATACCCATGACACCAAACTCAAAACTGCACCGAAAACAATAAAGAATTTAAAATTTAGAATCTAAAATTTAGAATTAAAGAATCTAACAACTCTTCATTCTCCATTCTTCAATTCTCAATTCCTAAACTCCGACTAAAAGCTTGTTTACAATCTCTTGGCTCAAAGAATCAACCTGCTTTTCAAGTTCTGCCATAGCAGAAACTTTTTGAGCGGCGAGTTCTCGGGTTGCCGTTTCTCGGGTCGCGACTGCTTCTGCTTGGGCCGCTGCGATTTGCTCGCTGGCGGTCTTTTGGGCTTCAGCTTGCGCTTTCGCAATAATGCTTTGATACTGACGACGGCTGTCAATCAGTGCTTTTTCATATTGCTGAGTAATGGCATTTACCTGTTCTAAACCTTCCTTCGCACCTGTTTGACTATTGCTAATCAAGGTGGAACGATCTTCAATAACTTTGGTTAAAGGTTTGAAGAGAATGGCATTCAGAACAACCATCAGAAGAAGAAATTGAACTGCCATCAACGGCAGTGTCGCATCGAAATCAAACATGAGATTTAGTAGATTTGTGTGCTAAAGCATGGGTAGTGGGTCGATCGAAGCAGGTACAAATCACAACTTCTAGCAACCCATCCCACAACCAATCTCGATCCTTATTTGACAAAAGGATTCGCGAACAGCAAGACCAATGCAATCACTAGACCATAAATAGTCAACGATTCCATAAACGCGAGGGTCAGCAACAGGGTGCCGCGAATCTTGCCTTCAGCTTCAGGCTGACGAGCAATCCCTTCAACGGCGCTGGCCGATGCATTACCTTGACCAATTCCAGGACCGATCGCCGCAAGGCCAATAGCGAGAGCAGCAGCAATTACAGAAGCAGAAGAAACGTCCATGGTGGCTATACCTTAACTAACGTAAACAAAACAAAAAATTTCGAGTCAATATGAACGCATAGCGCTGTCACAAGACGCAACAAGCGTATCACGTTCCGATATCCACATCTCAAACCAGATTCAAGCAGACTAATCAAATTGCAGATTAAAACCCACACATTTCATTGGTCTAACAGAATTATCTAAGCATGTTCTTCTTCATGTTCATCACCATGACCTTCTAACGCTTCATGAATATAAGCGCCAGCCAACGTTGCAAATACCAAAGCCTGAATTGCACTGGTAAACAGTCCCAGTAACATCACAGGAAGTGGCACAAATAACGGAACCAGAAGGACCAATACGCCCACCACCAATTCGTCCGCCAGAATGTTTCCAAACAAACGGAAGCTTAGGGAAAGGGGTTTGGTGAAATCTTCCAAGACCGCGATCGGTAACAAGATTGGAGTTGGTTGTACATACTTCGCGAAATAGCCTAAGCCTTTCTTCTTGAAGCCCGCATAGAAATATGCAATTGAAACCAACAAAGACAATGCGACGGTGGTATTGATGTCATTTGTGGGAGCAGATAGTTCACCTTCAGGAAGATGAATAAGCTTCCACGGAATCAATGCCCCAGACCAGTTACAGACAAAAATGAATAGGAACAGAGTGCCGATGAACGGAACCCAAGGACGATATTCTTTTTCGCCAATCTGATTACGAGTTAGCTCCCGGATAAAATCCATTGCATATTCCATCAGATTTTGCATTCCCTTTGGAATCTGCTGAATATTACGGGTCGCTAGCAATGACGCAACAATCAAGACCGCCATGACGAACCAAGTCGCCAAGAAAACCTGTCCATGAACCTTGAGACTGCCGATATGCCAGTAAAAGTGATGACCAACTTCTAAGGCAGCGAGACTAACAAAATTGGGACTGTCTAAAAAATTCAGCATCTCAATATCTAGCGGCATTTCCCGAAGGTTGTGGAATGGGAAAAATTCCCAAAAGCTGTAACTCTGAGGCTTAACTTTGAATTCAAAAATCAAATATTTAAAAATTCAATCTTCAGCTTCGAGTTGCACTTACATATCGCAAGGTATAAATGAAGATTCCAGCCTTAAAGGTCAAGAAACCTAGAAAAATAGGCAAAAGGCTCAACTGTTCAATCTGCGTCGCTGCGATAATTACCCCAGCAAGTACAGCCACCTGAGACTTCCCTACGCTTCCGCCTTGGCCAAGCTTCTCTACATTTTTTCCAAGCAACCTGAGATATAACAGGCCCGTGCAGGCACCTAATAAGTAATTCAATGCTACATGAACATCGTATCGAAACCATACGGCTGGGAAAATGATTCCAATTAAGACCAGCGTTGTGACCAGCAACTCACGAATGAGCGCATAGTAATCTTCCATAGCAGTTGATGTATCCTCTTGTTCAGCAAGCTGTTCAGACGATTCGATCGGGACCGCTTCAGAGTCAACACCGATTAATGTGGGGTTCTCCATAACACAATTGATTCCACACTCAGGGGTTGGCTACTCACAAAACATTCTCGATTCCACTTAAAAACAGCCGGAGCTGATCTCAATCGCAATGAGTATTTATGCTCTGACGTAAACCAGAGGCAATCATATCACGCAGGGGGGATCATCCCGATCGTCTCTTTCAACTTAATTTACGCAAATTTATTGACGCATTGGTTGACACACAACAATGAATCATCATGGCAAAATCATGCGATCGTCCTAACTTGTCTCCGCTAGAATTAGACCATTAGTACTAACTTCCCATCTAAATTTTTACCCAATCCTATGGAAAACCCGTCTTCTGGCGACTCTGCGGCTCTTCTTTTAGAAATTTTGAATGAGTTAAAAGCACAGCGCCAATCGCAACAAGCACAACAACCGCTTGGATTCAGCCATCCACCTAAAACCCGCTACATCTATGCAAACCGCCAATATACAGACTGTCTATGGTATTTCTGGAACGGAGTAAAAAGCGTTCATGAACCGATCGAGTACCATGCGATTACGGGATTCATCGAAAAGCTGGAAGTCGAAGAAAAAGAATTTCGTGGGAAGCCTGACCTAAAAATCAATTTACATATTCGCGCCGATCGGTCCTACATCATCCAATCAGGACAAGATACCCAATTTGCAAAAGGATTGCTGCATATGTTATCAAAGCTGCCCGTTGAAGCCTTCAAAAAACCGATTACGATCGCCGTTGAAGCCGGAGAAACAGACCAGGTTCTATTCTGTCGAATTTATAATCCAATTACTGGGATTGCATTCTATGCGCCGTATTCAGACGATGTCAATTGGGAAGCTGTGACCCAGCGTGCGATCGAAAAAGTCGAAACACGCCTAACCTAAAACAATCCGCCCACAGATTTTACTCGCAGGCGGATTAATGGGTGATAATGCTGTTAAAAACTTGTCTTAACAAACGATGGCTATATTTACTTAATAGGAGTTGCTGGAGCTTTAGCCGGAGATCCTGCTGGAGCGCCTGCCGGACGTAGCGTCTGCAAGAACTGGATCGCTTCCGTATTTGGAATCAGCATCAACTGCTCAAGACTGGTGTCCTTTTTAGGACTCTGCATTGCATCCAAGATGTTTTCTAGGAGCAATACTTGGATGTCTGCCGTCTTGGCCAGATCAGGCTGGGAGGTTTTAAACCGATCGATGAAGGTCTGAAGCTGCTCCTTTTCAAAGAACATCGGAATCGCCGTTTCGTTGCCCTGCTGAATCGTTAGCAGTCCTTTCTCCTTATCCCCATTGCCCGCACGAGCCACAAACAAAGGTGTTCCAGGGAATGCCGTCAGCTTTGCACCAGCAGTATTGGCAATAGCAAGCGCCGCTTCAGACTGCTTACGAGTCGGAATATAAACAAAGTCTAGTTGAGGCTGTTTGTCCTTATTTTTCATCTTCAAATCATAGACTTCCGCCATGGACAGAGGGCGAACCTGCAAGCTTTTTGCGAGATCAGGCTTTTCAGCTTTTAGACGTGCCAAAAACTCTTGGGCATCTTTTTGGCTCATAAATATCCGAGCGATCGGATTCGCTTTTTGATCCTTGGGCGGATTCGATACCAAGGGCGCACCTTTGTCATCCGTCAGGGTAAAGACCGGAATCGGGCCGAGCTTTTGGGCGATTTGCTCAGGTGTCAGGGCCAACACCGATAAGGTATTCAACAACATGGCACCCA
Source organism: Synechococcales cyanobacterium (assembly GCA_043739065.1). Taxonomy (GTDB): domain Bacteria; phylum Cyanobacteriota; class Cyanobacteriia; order Leptolyngbyales; family Leptolyngbyaceae; genus JAAFJU01. The sequence continues at coordinate 5,512 of JAYUEU010000155.1, forward strand.
AAAGCGCCCCACTTGCAATACCTAGGTTTGTACTCCAACGGATTAAAGATTTCATAATGGCTCCTGATACACCGCACGGGGCATCGATAAAAATGGACAACTGAGTCTAAGAGAGTAAACTAGATTAAGAACGGATACCTCAACGAACTTGCATCGGCAACCTTGAATCGGCAAACCTGAAACGATCGCAACTTACCAAATTTTGCACAGAACGATCGATGATGATTGTGACACATTCAATTTCAGACTGACTAAAATTTAGTAATCGGATTGCACTCTAGTTCAGGTTCGGTGACGAGAAATGAATCAGGTAAGTTCCAGTAATTCTATTTAGACTGAGTGCTTTGCAACACCTGGGCAAATCCCAGCACTACCACAATATTAGATAGGGTCAAAAACGACTCCGCAGAACCATGGAGCCAGTCCACATTGGCCAACTCCTGTCCATAGACATTGCGGGCATAGAGTCCGGCAGGAATCGTAACTACCACAAATACGAGTAACAAATAAAAGCCAGTCATCACTAATTTAGGCGCTTGACCCGATTTCCCCAAAAACCAAAGAAAGCCTAAGTAAGGAAACAATGACAAGGCAAACAACGATTCTTTAGACATCAGACACACCATCAGACGTACCAGGCGATCGTTTTTTCCAAATCCACCAAGCCGCTGTCATCATCGTGCAATTGCCAAGTAACGTTGTCGCCGCCTGAGTTGTCACCAACCATTCTAGCGCCGGACTATTATCAAAAAAGTGCCAAGTACAAGCACACATCGCACTCACTAAGGCGGGTAACATTCCCCAAGAGAGCGATCGCCAAGCGGGTAGTTTTTTCACCTCCGCAAAGCGCCAGATCATAAAAATTGCCACAATCCATTCAATGACGCTGGAAATATGAATAATCCAAGTGGGAATCGAAAGCGCATTCATAAAACAACTGTCTCTAAACTATCTCTCAAGGTCTGCTCTATTATAAGTCTCAAGCTAATCTCCCAATCTCTCCAGACATGTCAAAGCAACAGGCAAAACAGCGGGCAATTCTCTGCGGCTACTATGGCATGGGCAATGCTGGTGACGAAGCGCTTCTAATTTGCCTACTCCAATCTCTCCCCGAATACATCGAACCTATTGTTTTGTCTAACAATCCCGCCGAAACCCACGATCGGTACCAAGTCAAAACTTGCGATCGTTGGGATTTGATGGCTGTGATTAGAGAAATGCGTCGGGCAGACTTTTTCATTTGGGGCGGTGGGAGCTTGATGCAGGACAACAGCAGCCGGATGAGTCCGATATACTATGGCGGATTGATGAAACTGGCGCAAATGCTGGGTTTGGAGACGATCGCTTGGGCGCAAGGCATTGGACCCTTGAATCACCGATCGAACCGATGGCTGACTCGGCATGTATTGAAAGGATGTCGGCTAGTGACGGTACGCGATACGGTCTCTCACGAAATGTTGCACCGCTGGGGAATTTCGGCAACAATAGCCCCCGATCCAGTCTGGGCGATGAACGCAGATTACAGCTTTAATTTTTCTGATGACCCAAGTTTTCGTGATCACAATAGTAAGTACTGTATTGTCGTAAATCTTCGGGAGCATTCGAGCCTAACGCCCGATCGTCTGGAAATTTTAACGCAGTCATTAATTGAATTTCAGAAAAACAACTCTGGCTTCACTATTCTCTTGGTCCCATTTCAGGAAAGTTTGGATGGAAAATTAGCCCGAGAGTTACACGCAAGAATTCCAAGAAGTCTAGTTTTGAGCATAGATAACCCTGAAGTGATGAAAGGACTGTTTGGGCATCCAAAAATTATATTTACCATAGCGATGCGGCTTCATGCGGTCATTATGTCCATCTCTGAAGGCTGCAATTGCTTTGCCTTGAGCTACGATCCAAAGGTGACGAAGGTCATGGAAGCTGCACATTTGACTACGATCGTAGAACTCAGTGACATGGACCCAATTCTAGATAAACGTATCGCTGAATGGCGTCCGGAATTGAGACAAACGATGGAAACAGGGTTCGCATATGGCAATCCGAATGATGGACGAGCGGACCTTGAAGATGCTCGACAAGCCTTAATTCAAAGCGCAACGCAGCATCGCGATCGTTTACGTCAAGTGCTTGACAAATCTTCCAGACTCTCACCATGAGTCAAAAGACTTAATTTACTTACTTCAGACTTAAGTTATCCTAGCGTTAAGGTTTTCACAGGCAGAACGTCAGGCAGGACATCAAAATGATGAATGAATCTCCCCAAAATCAGCCCAACCCACCCCATTCTCATGAAACTACGCCGTCAGATGAATGGGAAATTGTAACGTTTCCGGATGCGATGCCTGTGGATGACTTATTAAAGAAAGTTGAAGAACATCCAGTGCAACCGAGTTTGGTCAGTGGCGATTTTTATTTAAAGGTTCAGCACCAAAACCAAGAACTCCGATCGCAGGTCACAGAACTCGAAGCCGCATTACTCCGATCGCAGACATCGCTTCGGGCTGAAATAGAACGTTGGGAAGCCGCCACTCTAGCGCAGTCTGGCTCATTAGAAAGTTCCGAAAGTCTACTGGCTCAACAAAACCAAGCCCTATCAGGATCTCAAGTTCGGCTCGGCCAGCTCTTTGTAGAACTAGAAAATTCTCATCGCATGGCCCAGAGACAACAAATTTTGGTCGAAACATTAACCGATCAGCTTCAAAGCAGCCACGAACAAATCGCCCAACTTGAACGCGAATGTGCTGCTGTGCAACAACGATCGAATGATAATCTCCAGCAATTTACCCAATCCGAACAAACGGCCCGAGATTTACGATCGCGGCTTCATCGCCAACAGCGCTACACCTTACAATTTAAGGCAGCTCTGGAAAAATGCTTAGATGTGCCGCCCGCAACTGCTCAAGGATTTGTAGCCGACTTTTTAGACGAAACCCTAGAGCCTGACGCAATTTCGCCCCTTAAAATCAAAATTCCCCGATCGCAACCCGTCCAACCTTGGAGCAACGCCAACACGATCGTAGAAATCAATGAGCCCCCGATGCTTCAACCTTGGGCCAATGCGATCATCACAGACCGTGAATCAGACGACGTTGAGGAAGGATCTGTCATTGATTCAAGCATTACCCAAGAAACCATTACCGAACTTGTTAACGCTCCGATCGGAACCTCGGCTGAAATTCCAATCGCAACCCCGAGCGTTGTAGACCCTGGAATTGAGACAGTTTCAACCGACGATGACGATGATCAAGGTGATGATGATCAATTAGATCTAAGCCAAATTGAACGCAACCCAACGCTCGATGACGCTCAACGATTAGACAATTGGTCTCAAGTCATAGCTCAGGTCAATGCCATCAGGGGCGAAGAGGTAAATATTGTCGAGACGACGCACTCACAAGACGAAGAACACCCAACGACTCCGATAGTTAAAGATCGGCCAGAGGTCATTGCTCCTCTAATTTCTAAAACCAAGCCTCAAAAACGAGATGCTATGGCCGCGATCGATTTGCCGTCATTCCCAAGACATGACGCTAAATAGTCTATTGATATGGGGTGGAGCGATCGGATTTCAATCGTCACCCCCGCAACCTTTCAAGCATCCGCTAAGGATTATTGATCGCGCCCATAAACAAAATAGCGCCCGTTTTATCGTCACGAAGAACGCACAAGAACGGTTGATTGACTTTCATATCAAACGGCGTTTTCGTAGCTTCTACTGAAGTGGATCTGATTCCGATCGCAGTTGCCGCTGCCGCTGTAGTACCAGATTCATCTACTTCGACAAAGGTTTTATGAATCACTTGATCAATGTGAACCGGACGAGTGCTGAGGCTTGAAAAATTGGCTTGATCACTAAACGCAATCCCCATTCCGAGTTCACTTAGAGGCTTCTGGAGTTCTAGTCTGGATTCCATTTTGAAGCGAGGTAATTGGAGATAGCCGGGAACCGTTCTAAATTCGCTCATCCACCGCGTCCAAGTTTCTGGAGTGAGGGTTTGAATCACGGTATCAAGAGTCTGTCCATTTTTTGGCAGAAAAACATAGAGATTCAAGCGCCGATCGCCATAAGGCAGCGCAACTGCTTGCAACCCTTTCTGTTCAAAATAACGAAATGTCCCTCGTTTTGCCATCATCGGCACCGTCTTATTCCCATCTGGCGCAGAGAAGTCTTGAGACGTAGTTTGGTCTAATTGAAAAGGGCTACTCCACTCGCCTTTGAAGTAAGTGGCATTAACGAGAATCAGCCGATCGGCCTCACTAAGTTGATCGATAATTCCCTCAATTTTGCCTTGGGTATTACGTTTGACCCAATTATTGATGATGCCGACGCTTTTGGTGTTGTTGAAATCTAAAGACTCAACTTTGGCATTATAAAACTGCTGATTCCGCCGAATAAAATCAGGGTTAATGGGTGTATTTTGGTTGGTCCAGATGGAGTTAGCAATGCTAAGTTGAATGTCTTGGCCAGGGTGCTCTAGGGCATTGCGGAGATCTTCGTTACCGCTATTAAAATCATTTAACGACAAGTCTTCTAAGGCAAGTGCCGAAGCGATCGCCGTTTGAGTTTCCGCCGCTGCACCGTTGTAGATCATCGCGATCGCTTGAGAAATACTGATGGGCGAGATAAATAGATTTTTCTTAGGATCTTTTTTTTGTAAGGTTGAGAAAAGATTCAAGCTAAATCGGGTTTGGGCAGCTATGAGCTTGGAGTTCATGGGTTGAAGGCTTGATACAGGCCGAGAGGTTGGTTGGTCGCTACGTTGAAGAACGCTAGACTGCGCAACAGGAAAACGATCGGATGAGGCAACGCTGGGCTGCGGATCTGCCGATCGGCTAGGTGGGGCAGTACAACCAATTGCACTCAAAATTAGACTTAGTGCTAATAGAGATCCTCCGATTTTTCGATTGAATAGATGATTCTTCATGGATGCCGGGTGATGCGCTTGTATTGGTTCTAGATAACGTTAGATACAACCCAGAACGATCGATTTCGGGACATATTTGGCGGGATTTTCAACGTAATTAACGCAGACTAACCAGCGGGAACGCTCCACCAGGCCAAGGCAAATGCCTGAGTCGGTTCATTGATTTGCGATCGAAAAACTACCCGAATTTTATATTGGCCCGATCGGGGAATTTTATGGAATATATGTTCCACACTATCTACATTACTGACGGACGAGGCAATACTACGGCGAGTATCTTGTTCGGCAGCGGGCATCAGATAAAGATCTAGATTATTTAAACCCCGATCGACAAAGGTTTCCTTCAGGTCGAATTTCCCATTCAGATTCCGATCCTGCAAATCTACTCGGCGGTCCCAAGCTAACGTCAGGGAAATGTAGCTGTTGGCTTTCAGCGCGGGGGAAATGGCATAATCCACAACCCGAGATTGATCGATCGTTCCATAATCCCAGCCGATCGATGGCACCATTCCCGATTTCCATTCTCCGCCATTGAATTGCTGAAAAGCACGGCTAGCATTGAGATGTCCGGTGCCGAATTGAACATTTAGCGATGATGAATTGCTAGTTGAATCTGACGGAAGATTTTGAGACGTGAAACTTTTTGACGTGAGCCAGTCCTGATTATTCTTTTGCATCATCGTCCGCGACATCCCCAACAAATTCCCATCGCCAGAATCCTGAAGCTTGTCCGCCGAATTCATCAACACCACCTTCATTACCTCATGACGGCGCGCATCTGTAGTCCATGGCAATGAACACCCCTGGCCCCGTTTACAGCTTTTCACAAGTTGCCGATCGCCCCATTCTTGAAGCAATGCAACCGTTCCCGTGATATGGGGCGTGGCGAAACTCGTGCCTGTTCCCGTGGTGATTTGGCTGTTTAACTTACGAACGGTGATGCGGTGACCGGGGGCTGCAAGCGAAATTTGTCGGCGGTCTCCCGCATTACTCTCTTGACCATGATAGTTATGCCTAGGAGTAGGAAGAGTGTCGCTAAGGTTTGAAAAATCGACTTTACTGTATCGATTATGGTCACGATCGTTCACAACTCTTGAAGAGGCGATCGTCATGCCATTGTAGTTATCCGTTGGGATGGGAATGCCGCCTTTCCCTTGGTTTCCCGCAATCACATATAAGACATCGTGAACCCGTGCCGACCAATCGACGCATTGAGTTAACAGCGCATTGCCATCAAGTAAGGCATCAGGCCGGGGATCTTCTCGGAGTGATTCGCCAAAGCTTAGATTTATTACCCGGACATCATTATTATTTTGCAGAGCAACGGTTTGGGCCGCAAGACAATCTTCTGGCTGGGCATCGCGCATGATGCCGCCTGCTGCTGCGGAATAGAGACGGGCGTTCGGGGCTATACCTTGCAGGAGTTTGTGATGAGCGAAAATGATGCTGGCCACTTGGGTTGCATGAGAATCGACTTGAGTTTGGAGCGTTTCGCCATCGATCGGATCGCCCATCGTTAGATTGCTTTGGCTGGCCAATCGATCGCGATAAAAAACTTGATTGAGTTTGAGATGAAAAAACGAAGATTCAGGCTGAATTCGCTTCAATTTATCCTGCGCTTTATCAACCCCAAACATAGGTGGACGGCCAACTTCGACCTGACCAACCACAATTTTTCGGCCCGTCAAATTAAAAGGCGATCGTTGAAGTCGAAGGGCATCGATTCCATTGGGTCCGATCGAACCCTGCTCTATAGGCTCTATAGATGATGAAACAACGGTGAATCCGGTACTGAATAAACTGGTTACTATCAGAGCACCCAGGGCAGCGATCGGATGCGATCGGTTCGGCGGTTGTTTCGTTCTCATAGTTTCAAACCGCCCACTTGAATTTTTCGTTCTCATATCTTATGGGCATCTTAGGGATATATGGGCAATATGTGGTGCTAAAAAAGATTCAGGCTTTGTTAAACTAATCACATCTGTGTAATGTTCTCAATGATTTTCGAGATCATGCACCGTCAATCCTTTATCTTTTGAGCCTGTCATGACCTCCCCAAAAACCACGATGATCTCACCGTCTATTTTGTCCGCTGACTTTGGTCGTTTAGGTGAAGAAATTCGGGCAGTAGATGCAGCGGGTGCAGATTGGATCCATGTGGATGTCATGGATGGGCGTTTCGTCCCAAACATCACGATCGGTCCATTGATCGTTGCAGCTGTCCGTCCCCCTACGAAAAAGCCTCTTGACGTTCACTTAATGATTGTTGAACCTGAGCGGTATGTAGCCGACTTTGCAAAGGCTGGGGCAGACATTATTTCTGTCCACGCAGAGCAAACGTCTACTACTCACCTTCACCGGGTGTTGGGAATGATCAAAGACTTGGGCAAACAAGCAGGCGTTGTCTTGAATCCAGGAACGTCGCTAGATACAATCGATTACGTCTTAGATCTATGTGATCTTGTACTAATCATGAGTGTAAATCCTGGCTTTGGTGGTCAGAGCTTCATTCCATCTGTCG
>JAYUEU010000156.1:0-3358 GCA_043739065.1 Synechococcales cyanobacterium
CTGGCGGAACTACAGATGGAAACAATATTGCAGCCTTAGGAAATCCATTTACTGCAACATCTCCGGAGACTGTTCCCCAAGTAGAGCCTGAAATGCCAACGATGCCCGTTGAAAGCGTTCCAGAAAATGCGATCGAGCCTGAACAAAAGACACCGATCGATAAACCGCCCGAGAAAAACAAAGAAGCTTCTTTAAATACCTCTAAAACTGATGAGAAGTCTACTCAAAAAACGCCTTCTACTCCAACGCCAACAAATCCTGGACAATTAAATGGAAAACAAGAGGGGAAAGGAACTAAAGGGGATCCAAACGGTGGAAATCTAAATCCAAATGCAGCAGCAGGTGAAGGAAGAAGTGGTGGATCAGGGACTGGAAAGGGAGATAAAAGCGGTAACGGAACTAATTCAAGTGGCAATCAAGCCGGAACTCCAGGAAGTCCTGATATGGATCCAATTGCTCCTAAGTCACAACCCCAACCCCAATCACAGCCCCCAATTAAAAGCACACCACCACTCACTCAAAAGAAAGAAGTCCGCAAATGTATTGAAAACTGTGGCCTTAGTGAGTATCTGGGTTCTGAAGGAAGTTTACGAATTAGACAGGAAATTGGCAAAGACGGTAAAGTAAATCCAATTTTGGTTCAAACGAGTGGCGATCCGGAACTCGATCGTAAAGCACTAGAAGCCATCAAAAATCGACGATATGAAACGTCCGAATCTGACACAACTAGTAATATCCGAGTCACATCACAACAAGAAGGAGCTGACTTTACCCGCCAACAAGACGAGCGTCGTCAACGCAGACAAATAGAACAAGATGCGATCGCCCGTGAACGCGCCATTCAAAAACAAGAAACCCGTAAATCTGAACCTAGTGCCGCCCCTGTTGTTCCTGCTCCGATCGCCCCTGCTCCTGAACCTGTTGCACCGATTACCCTACCACCAGCGGCACCAGCTTCTGAACCTACTCCTGAACCCGTTTCTCCACCAGCATCTGAACCGATCGCTGAACCCGTCCCTGAACCTATTCCTGAACCCGTTTCTCCACCAGCATCTGAACCGATCGCCGAACCTGTCTCTGAACCCGTTGCGTCGCCTGAACCTGAACCAGCACCTGAACCCGTCCCCGTTACACCAGATCCAAACCCATCGCCTTAAGTCTAATCCCACCGATTTTTAGTTCTGCGTCATCAATTTACAATTTTCCGCAATCGCTGTGATTTAGTATGGCTTTTAAAGACAAGCCGATTAAACAGAATCATGTTAAACATAACAACAGTTAGAGTTAGACAGTTAGACGTTCTGAAACGATCGAATACAAGCTGAGGTCAGTCCAATTTTCTATTGTATAGCGGCCGATAGATTGTAATTCTGAGCTATTCGTAATTTTGATCTACATAAAGCTAAAGATTAAGTACTTGATTAAAATCTCTGACCTTAGTTATTATCGATCGATACAATCCCCAAACTATGACTCAATGCCGCATCGATCGCCGTCATATCTGAACAATGTCCTATTTTTTTAATAAAAGCATTTTCCTTAATCGTTGCTAGATTATCCGTCATCACAACCGAATCCATCATCAATCCCATCGATCGGCCCAAATCACTATCACACTCGATCGGCACCCTCGTCACACCAGTACGTTTTAGGTTCGATGTAATTAAAGCAACTAATTTTTGATCGCCGCCCCGCTCAACATGATCAGATTGAACAATTAAAACTGGACATTTTTTATAACTCGTCATATCTGAATTTGGAAACAAAGACAGAACAACATCTCCTCGGCTATACATCATGGCATACCTCAATTCCTTCAGCCTTACCCGCCTCTAATAGTGATTCTAAATCACCCGGTTTCATAGTCTCATATTTCTCAAATGGCTGATGAATCCATGGATTATGATCTAAGTAATCAACATAATAGTCAGGTTTGATAATCGAACAAGATTTGTACCACAGCACCGCGCTGCGAACTTCTTCAATATAAAAACCATATTTACGATCGAGCCAAGGAATTGTCTTTTGCAACGTAATCCCAGAATCAACTAAGTCATCTACTAATAATATATGACTCCCTAAATGCTGCGTCGTCTTAGTCAAATCATCCGAAAACACAAGAGTGCCCCGATGATCTTTAACCGATCGTTCCTCTTCCCGATCGTCACCGCCGAAGCCATAAGAAGCTGTCGAAAGTATCGCCAAAGGAACATCATAAAGTCGAGTCAACACATCACCGACCCGCAATCCACCCTTTGCCAAACATACAATTTGGTTGAACTTCCAGCCAGATTGGTATATTTTTAGGGCTAATTGCTCGATTTTATGGTGATACTCGTCCCAGGAAACATATAAATCATTTAAATTGTTGTTTGTCATCTTCCGCTCTACTCTAGCCCATCTCTTTGTGTTACCAAAATGATACAACGCTCTTGAAGTCTGCGGGAATCGGTCAACCTGAAGTATCCTGTTAAAGCAGATTTCGAGGCAGATTACTGACTTGCACCATGACATCCCCAGTTCTCCCGTCCAAACTCACGCTCGCTGAAAAACTTGCCTATGGTGCAGGTGATATCGGACCTGCCATGACCGCTAATTTGTTGACATTTTATCAGCTTATTTTCTTCACTGATGTTGCCGGGATTGCACCAGGACTAGCAGGTAGTGTCTTGATGATTGGCAAAATCTGGGATGCAATTAATGACCCGATTGTTGGCGTAATGAGCGATCGGACCCAATCCAAAAAATGGGGTCGGCGTTATCCTTGGATGTTGGGCGGAGCAATTCCCTTTGCTGTTACGTTCATGTTGCAATGGGTAAAACCAGACTTGAATGGCATGGGTTTGTTTTGGTTCTATGTGGTGATGGGAATTTTGTTTAACACGGCATATACCGCTGTGAACTTACCCTACACGGCACTAACACCGGAAATGACACAGGATTACAATGAACGCACCAGTTTGAATAGTTTTCGATTTACATTCTCAATAGGTGGGAGTTTGCTATCGATCATTTTAATGATTTTGGTAACATTGGCGCTTCCGGGAAAAGAGAATCAATCCAATCAATATCTAATTGCTAGTGGAATTATTAGTGTGATTTCGATCGCCACCATAATCTGGTGCGTTTTTGGGACTAAAGCAAGAACCCTAAATCATCGAGATCAAAATTTAGAAAATGAAGAAGAAAATTTGTCGATCGTAGAACAATTTAAATTAGCGTTTAAAAATCGTGCCTTTTTGTATGTAGTTGGTATTTACTTTGCTCGTGGTTGGCCCTTCAGATCATGGCGACCGTGATTCAGTTCTTTGTACTCAAATACATGCAATTGCCGCCGTCGGTGGCTAATAACTTAGTG
>JAYUEU010000157.1:0-2852 GCA_043739065.1 Synechococcales cyanobacterium
CGCGTTTTGACGGCTGCCCGATCGATCGCATCGGAGGCTCTGATAGAAAGTTCACCTGCTTTTTCGGATGCTTTGTCTTGAGCTTCAGTCAATTTTTCAGAAGCGACTGCACTTAATTCTTGAGCTTTGATATTTGTAGCAATCATGGCTCCTTTTAAACCACCAATTTGCTCTTCCATCATTTCAGTCACACTATCTGGAACAAATGCAAAATCTTGACCAATGTGGAATGTTTTATTGACCGGAACAAACGATCGGCCTGTATAAGCATCTGAAAAGACTCCACCAGACACTTCATAGCCTTCTACATCACCCGTCTTAGCATTAAAATATAAATCAACCATTTTGCCGAGATTCCGACCACTGATGGTCATGATCTCAGTGCCTCGAAGAATATTTTGTTGCTCAATGACATATTGAACAGCGGGGACAGTATTAGCAGATTGAATAGATTCAGCAGTATTAATTAAAATTCCATCAATTCCAATCGCCTTAATATCCGTAACTAGAATAATCTTACCTGAACCAAACCATCGGGGTTCTTGCGTGAGTAATGCCACTAGGGCACTTTGATTTTCACTAAAGATCAAATCTCGCACAGTTCCTACCTTGCGTCCTGAGTCATAGGCAATAATTGGTTTCCCAATCAGATCAGTTCCTTTTCGCATGGAATTTCTCCTTATATTAGCTTTATATTGAACTGATACTCGTCAGTTTATCGATAGCGTGCAGTCTTTGGTATTAGATTTATAGTTCCGCTATATTCCATATGAGCCACAGTACCGATCGCAGCAACTGCAATAAGCGGAATAAGCGACACACTAGGGTTTGTTTGTTTACCAACAAGACGTGGCATACAGTATTCTCCTAAAATCGATTTTTTATAGACTAATTTGCAATCAATTTATATCTATTCGCCTGAATGTTCACGCTGAAGTTCTGCTTCGGCTTGACGAGCCAAACCTTCCGCCTCCAATGCAGGTTTATCTAGGACATGACCGACAAATTCCTGAATACGACCAGTGAGGGAATTCGCCGTGGCACCAAGTTGATCTTTGGTTTCGTGGGCGAGATGTTGAGTTTCAGTACCTAATGATTCTGTACCGTGCTGTACACCGTCTTTCAGATCGACTACTTTTTCAGCGGTTTTATGCTGAATTTCGCTTAGATTTTCTTTGGCATGATCAAGAACATCAGCAGCTTTATCTTTCAGATTGGAAGACTGTTCTTCAATTTTGGTTTGAATACTCATGGAAAATTCTCCTAACTATTAAAAACTGTTTAAGACTAAGCTGTAGCAAGTGATTAATCTAAATGTACAGATTCTTTAAGCTGGAGGATTCTACCGAAAGTGAGGCATTCCTCAGAGGAACTAAATTCTTTAGAGTGAATTATTTAACATAGAGTATTGAGATTATTCGATGATGCCAGCTCGGAGCGCTAAAACCGCTGCATGGGTCCGATCGTCTACGCAGAGCTTATTCAAAATATGACGAATGTGCGTCTTGATAGTGCCAACCGTTACATACAGAGCATCAGAAATCTCAGCATTACTTGAACCCTGGACGATGAGTTGCAAAATTTCGATTTCCCGAGCGGTCAACCCCGCCTTATCAACAATCTCCTCATACTCCGGGTCCAATGCTTTAATATTGATTGTTTTTCCGGCAGGAGACTGGGAGTCGGTCGTATCCTTGCGGAATTTTTTTAGAACAATGCTAGCAATTTGAGGATCAATCCAGGGATTTCCAGCATGGGTCGCCCGAATAGCTTCTTCTAGATGATCAATATCAGTATCTTTCATACAATACGAATCTGCACCCGCCGCAAAAGAGGCTAGGACGGCATCAGAAGTCTTGTGCATAGTCAACATTACGACTTTGGTGTTGCCTATTTCTCCCTCGGTCTGATTTGCATGAATATGTCGAACTAGTTCAATACCATCAATGTCAGGCAATCCAATATCAACGATCGCAATATCTGGTTTTTCGGACTGAATTAAACGCAGTCCTTGGAATCCATTTGAAGCTTCTCCCACTACGGACAAGCCATCACGACGTTGCAATGCAGCCTCAAGACCGACGCGTGTCAAATCGTGATCTTCAACAATCACAAGGCGAATTTCTGTCATGGTCGTCTATTCCAAAAAATAAAGATTTATACACGATATTACTAACCCCATATAATATAGACTGATTTTTATATCAAATAAAATGTTTCTTTTCGTAAATTAAATGCTGCAGCTGAAAATTATAGCTTGGATACGTCATCTTTAATAAATAGAAGCATCATAAATAAATATGACATCACAAATAAATATGGCATCACAAAAATTTCCATCTGCTCTTCCTGGAGGACAGAATTTTCTTGAAGCTCTAATTGAAAATATTGTTGACGGGTTAGCCGCTTGTAATTTAAATGGTGAACTTGTTCTATTCAATCAAGCTACACGAACATTTCATGGACTCTTACCCGAACCGATTAAATGCGAAGACTGGGCTAAACATTATGATTTGTATGATGAAGCAGGAAAACCATTTGAATTAGAACAGATTCCATTATGGCGTGCATTACAGGGCGAAAGTGTTCGGGATGCACCGATGATGATTATCCCAAAAACTGGAGAATCTCGATCGTTAATTGCCAATGCTGATCCAATTTATGATTCGGCCGGAAATAAAGCAGGGGCTGTAGTGTTGATGCGCGATGTAACATTACTCAAGGCATCAGAAGCAGAGTTGCGCAGGATAAAAGATCGGTTAGAACATCAGGTGGAGGTCCATATGGCGGATTTGGAGAAGACGATCGCAGAATTACAGGAAAATAAACAGAGACTTGAAGACAGTGAAGCG
>JAYUEU010000158.1:0-6542 GCA_043739065.1 Synechococcales cyanobacterium
CAGCACCACATTGCCCCCTTCATTGTAGGTCGGCACTACCAACGACAAGAGGACTGTATCAACTTGCTCAACGTAGGGGATTTGCAACAGACCAACAGGAACAGCCAACAGGTCAAGAGCTAATGTAGGCACAGGAGACTCCTCAGAATAGCGATCGTAAAAGCGTTTAGACAACAAAGCAATCTATTGTAATCACAAAGGATTAATTTATCCCCAGATTAAACTAATCCCATACAAATACAATGGAATACCGAAGACAATATTAAATGGGAATGTAACCGCTAAAGCCGTCGAAATATACAAGCTCGGATTCGCCTCTGGAACCGTCATTCGCATGGCTGCCGGAACCGCAATGTAAGAAGCGCTTGCACATAATACGGCAAACAATAAGGCATCGCCCTTAGACATATGAATTAAATAGGCGATAGATGTTCCAATTCCAGCATTCAAAATTGGAATCAAAATGGCAAAGGCAATCAAAAATACACCCGTCTTCTGCAAATCTTTAATCCGTTTCGCTGCAATTAACCCCATATCTAACAGAAAGAACATCAAGGCGCCATAAAACATATCACCAATAAATGGTTTCACCTTTTCATAGCCATGTTCACCACTCAACATTCCAACGGCAATACTACCAAATAGCAAAAATACCGATCCATTCAGAAATGACTCCTTCAGCACCTCACCCCATTCAATCTTCTCACCCTCGCCCCGTTCAGGCCCAAACACTTGAACCAACACCAATCCTACAATAATTGCCGGAGATTCCATCAACGCCAACGCCGCCACCATATAGCCATCATATTTAATCCCAATTTGCTCCAACAGCGTACTCGCCGTAATGAACGTCACCGCGCTAATGGCTCCATAGGTGGCTGCGATCACGGCTGAATTGTAGGCATCAAGCGTTGTGCGTAAGATGAAGTAGGTGTAAATTGGCACCGCGCAGGACATAAAGATAGCTGCCCCGATCGCCAATATTACCTCTTGACTGAAGCCACTATTCACTAGCTCAACGCCGCCCTTAAAACCGATCGCAATCAACAAGTATAATGAAAAGAACTTAGGAATGGGCTGAGGAATTTCCAAATCCGACTTAGACAGCACCGCCAACATGCCTAGAAAAAAGAACAACACCGGAGGATTGAAAAAATTCGATGCCACCAAACTCAAATCCATGCCCAGCCTCAATTACTTCACAAAACAACATGATCGAACCGTTGTTAAGTCTGACATGCATCGGGGACATACGATCGTGTCTGTGGCGAAACTCTTGCTATACTGTAATCAGTCGGTGAGCAAAATCAGTGCTCAGTTGGGATTGTAGCTCAGATGGATAGAGCGACCGCCTCCTAAGCGGTAGGCCGTGGGTTCAACTCCCGCCAGTCCCGTTACTAATAAAGATCAATAATTCTCCTTGACACTAAAATCAGGAAGGAAGAATACTTCTGTCCTAAATTAATATCAAAGAGAAGCATTGTTTAAACGTCTTCTACTAAGATTTCTACTAAGATTTATCTAATTAAAGTGGTGAAATATTTCCACATAGTTTCTAGCAAATTTTAAAGCAATTTAGTAAATTTAGTTCATTATCTTAGAGGATGTTTGAAAAGTCCAAAATTGATACCCAAGTCCCTGAAGTCCATTGTGAAGATCAGTAAGATTATACTCTTGATTTCTATTCACGAGAAAGATTTAAGGAACCAGATTTTTGATTCCAACGAAAGGACTTTTCAAACGTCATCCTAGTGATATTCAAAAAAGAGTGAACACGACTGTGTCTACTCTCCGATCGGCGCAACCATACCAGGCATCGCCCCCCCCTCTAGTTCAAATTCAGATTGGGCAGCACCGCATTGAGGGCAACTCCAATCTTCCGATAGTGTTGCAAAAGGAATACCGGGTTCGACGTGACCATCACTATCACCTTCTGCTGGATCATAGACATATCCACAAACCTTGCAAGTATACTTATCCATTGTTGTCTCCTAGATGTAATTTAGAATTATTGATGAATTAGAACTATTGATAAACCGTTTTTTAGCAACGGTTGTTAAATCCAATATACGCAATCTATCAAAGGTCAGCGTCTACTAAAATAGAGAAATTCGACGCATACTTGAAAATCAAAATGAATATAACTACAATCGATCAAACCAACCTCCGGCTCCAGGAAAAAGGAATCGGCTTGACTGAACAAAATTACGAATAGCCCTTGGAATTCTATGATAATCAACCCGATACACTTCTTCCTGAGCAAATGAAAGTACGATCGATTCAACTCCTAAAATCAGCCACGCATACTCGCACAGTTCTTCTATATCATCGATCAATTTATCAATTAACCATGGCTCTGGACAATGAATGGTCAACAGATCGTGCTCATGAATAGAGAGGGAACATTCCATCAGACTTTGACTAAAAAAACTACGCAGGCGCTCAATTCGGAACTGTTCGAGCAGTATCAAGTCATCAAGGCTCATTTCAGTTAACAACATTAGAACTATTACACTCCTTCTAACACAGTTAGACTATGATAAAAATTTGCACTTCTGAGAAGCTTTAACCTTTAATCCCTATTTGACTAACCGATTGATTGAAGTAACGTATCAATTTTAGTTTTCCTGTACGGAGTAACTAGTCAATGACTTTTACTCATTCTTTAAATCAGTTAGTTTATTCAATAAAACAGCTACATCATTTTTGTATGTAATTGTTTTTCAGTTTTCTCGTTAGCAATGAGTAAATTCCTAAGCGCTCTAATATATGCCAATTTTTTAGAAATAAAGGTACGCTTGAAATCTGTTGTTATAGAAGTCATACTATTCTCCTTCAGGGCAGTTAATCAGAGGATGGTGCTGTCGAAGAGCTTGTCTTAGGCTGATTTCTAGCTCTTGAATAGAAAATAACATAAGCAATTTATCAGAAATATCCGTCTATCCAAAGGAAGCGATTCTACAATTTATTGTTCATCGAAATGTAGAGTGGATACGATCGTGCTCTAACCTTATCCTCCTTAAGATGTCATCCTGGAAAATCCGCAGATGGACTCACCGGGCTTTTCTCTAATGTCTGCTGTGGAAAACCACTTCTGTGTAGAGTTCCATAGTATTTGAAGTATTTTCCGGTCACAATTTTCTCAAGAAGGCCAGCTTCTTTACGTATCATTCTCACGCCAAAAGACTATGAAATAGTGAACGAACTGAGAGTTAATACTTCTCATGACCAAAAGCTCATGACCAAAAGCCAAGATTGTAAGTTTGTATAATTTACCAAAATTAACAGCCAATCTACGGTAAACTTATCGGAATCTCGTAGATTGCATATAAGGTATGTCTCCATGGATCTGGCACGAAATTCAAGTGCTTTTTGTGGGAATTTTTTAATAAATAAAATCTTTCGCTTGAGAGGGAGTAACGCTGATGTGCCAATTATTGGGGATGAATTGCAATGTGCCAACGGATATATGCTTCTCCTTTGAGGGATTCTGTGCTCGGGGTGGTAAAACTGATGAACATAAGGATGGCTGGGGAATCGCTTTTTTTGAAGGGCTTGGCTGTCGCGTTTTTTTAGATGATCAACCGTCGATCGATTCCCCGATCGCCCATATGGTGCAGCAATACCCGATTAAATCGATGAATGTTATCGCACATATTCGTAAAGCGACGATCGGGCCTGTCGGTTTGGAAAATTCGCATCCGTTCAAACGGGAATTATGGGGACGCTATTGGGTGATGGCACACAACGGTGATCTAAAAAACTTTGAATATAACAGCGCTGGCTACTATCGGCCTGTCGGGACAACGGATAGCGAACAAGCTTTTTGCTTAATTTTAGAAACTCTTTGTCAGGCATTTCCAGATCGACAACCGCTCTTGAATGAGCTTTATCCGGTGCTCCAATCAATTACCGATCAAATCGCCAGCTACGGGATCTTTAACTATCTTCTATCCGACGGTGATCATTTATTTGTCCATTGTTCAACCAAACTAAACTATCTGATTCGGCAAGCCCCCTTTGCACCAGCACATTTAATTGATGAAGATATCACGGTAGACTTTCGAGAATTGACCGATTTTGAGGATCGGGTTGCCATCATTGCCACCCAGCCTTTAACTGACAATGAAGTCTGGACGGCGATCGATCCTGGTGAATTGTTGGTATTTCAACATGGAAATCTAAGCCAGATAACCTAATGACTCCTACCACCGTCTCAGTCATCAAACCGATGGTTTACGACCGACTGGGGGCCATCGCAGCCGTCGTGCCCACGGAGTTTATGTTCATTTAGTGTCCCCATCAAATCCTCTTGTCTGAAGAGAACAGAGGAATTAGAAAACAATGGTAATTCTAATCTATTTTCCGGTCACGATTCTTTTCAAAAACTTAAGCCGATCGTCTGTGTACGGTGCATAGCGCCAATCTAAATCAAACAAAATAGATCGCTTCAAGAAACTACGATCGTGGGAAAAAGTATCAAAACTAGCTTTTCCGTGATAGCTTCCAGTGCCACTATCGCCAACGCCGCCAAAGGGTAAATTCCCGACGCTCACCTGTAATACTGTGTCATTAATACAAACGCCGCCTGATGAAATAGTATTCACAATGGTTGTTTGAACATCGTCTGATTTAGAAAAGATATAGAGTGCTAAAGGTTTAGGTCGTTCATTCACCAAGGCGATCGCATCATCTAGATTGTCATAGGTTAAAATCGGCAAAATTGGCCCGAAGATTTCCGATTCCATTACGCTATCATTCCAATCAACATTGTCCAATACTGTCGGCGCTAAATACCGATCGGCATCATTCACGTGACCACCAATTGCTATAGTTCCACTTCCGAGTAAGCCTTTCAATCGATCGAGTTGTCGTTGATTCACAATACGGGCATAGTCGGGGCTGACGGCTGGATTGTCTCCATACAGTTCTCCGATCGCTTTCCTCAATTGCACAACAAATTCATCTTTAACCGCAGCATCCACCAAAATATAGTCTGGTGCAATACAAGTCTGACCCGCATTGATAAATTTGCCCCACGCAATCCGTTTTGCAGCATAGTCTAAACGCACAGAAGCATCCACAAAACAGGGACTCTTTCCTCCTAATTCCAAAGTCACAGGGGTTAAATGCTTAGCCGCTGCCTGCATAACAATTCGGCCAATTTCGGTGCCACCTGTGAAAAAGATATGGTCAAATTTTTGAGCCAGAAGTTCTTGACTCGTTTGGGCATCGCCTTCCACCACAGCAATGTAATCACGATCAAAGGTCGATCGGACTAATTCCGTCACGAGCTTAGACATTTCAGGCGCATATTCCGACGGTTTGAGAATGGCACAATTTCCCGCTGCGATCGCACCCACCAACGGCGACATCATCAATTGAAATGGATAATTCCATGGGCCAATGATTAACGCAACACCCAAGGGTTCGGCCTGCACCCAAGCGGAAGCGGGAAATACATCAAGGGAGGTTGTAACTCGGCGCGGCTTCATCCATTTTTTTAATTGTTTAAGTGCCAGTTTAATTTCTGACAAGGTTGCAATTTCAAAATAAGCTTCAAATGCTGCCCGTCCGAGATCAGATTGAACCGCCGCAACAATCTTGTCCTGATTAGCGACGATCGCACGTTCAAGAGATTCTAATTGTTGAATTCGGAAGTCTCGATCGCGAGTTTTTCCAGTGGCAAAGAACTTACGTTGAGATTGAATTAATTCCGGGATAGGGACGTTCATCACAATACTCATCGATTTAAATTATTAATGTTCACCGGGAAATTCGATCGAATCTACGGCACAAACTTCCTAAAGGCGAGCGTTACATTGTGACCGCCAAATCCAAATGAGTTGGACAGCACCACATTCACCAATTGCTCACGGCTTTTATGAGGAATGTAATCCAAATCGCAGCCCTCGTCTGGATTATCTAGATTAATCGTTGGCGGAACCCGATCGTTATAAATCGCCATCACCGAAGCAACGCCCTCAATGCCGCCCGCGCCGCCGAGTAAATGACCTGTCATGGATTTAGTCGAACTCACCGACACATTGTAGGCATGAGCTCCAAGGGCAATCTTAATGGCACTTGTTTCATTTGGATCATTGATTGGCGTACTGGTGCCGTGGGCATTGATATAACTCACCTCTTCTGGTGCAATGCCGCCATCCTTCATCGCCAAGGCCATGGCCCGCGCCGCATCAGCCCCACCAGGAGTCTGGCCCGTCATGTGATAGGCGTCACAGGTTGCTCCATAGCCGACAATTTCAGCGTAAATTCGAGCACCCCGCGCTAGGGCATGTTCCATTTCTTCTAGAACTAATATCCCAGCACCTTCACCTAAGACAAACCCACTGCGATCTTTATCAAAGGGACGACTTGCGTGAGATGGATCATCATTGCGGTTGACCGCCGCCGCCCGACAGGCAACAAATCCAGCCACAGACAATGGGGTTACTGCTGCTTCCGTTCCACCACAAACCATGGCTTGAGCATAGCCACCTCGCACCAACCGGAATGCATCGCCGATCGCATTTGATCCCGCC
>JAYUEU010000159.1:0-4593 GCA_043739065.1 Synechococcales cyanobacterium
CGTATTTTGCAACTATCCGTTTGCGCTTCTCTTCGCGCTCAATCATTGCCTTCTTAGCCATGAGACCTTGTTGCCCTGTAAAAAATTTATATCATTTAGAAGTATAGCCCACAGGAGGGAGTTTATAAACTAGGTCAGTTTGCTTACTGTCGATCGTACGGCCTAAGTTTTAGGTTTAGCTTTGGTTTTAGCCCTGGCCTTAGTTGCAGCATTTCGAGCAGCTTTCTGGGCAGTACTGGACTTACGATCGAGTTCTTTTTTACGATCGACCGTTCCCGCAGACGGACAAAGCGGCGTAAGTTCGCAAATCTCGCACAACGGCTTACGGGCATCACACACCTCGCGGCCATGGTAAATCAAATGAATCGACGTATTTTCCCATTCATCTTGAGGAAAAAGCTTCATCAAATCGCGCTCAATTTTTACCGCATCTTGGTGCTTGGTGAATCCGAGACGGTTAGCAAGACGCGTGACATGGGTATCGACGGTGAAGCCAAGGTTGAGACCATAGCCGTTAGATGAAACGACGTTGGCGGTTTTGCGGGCGACACCAGGCAAGCTGGTCAGGTCTTCCATAGTTCGCGGGACTTCGCCGCCGAAGACTTCCATAATTCGCTGACAGGCAGCCCGAATATTTTTGGCTTTGTTGTGATAGAACCCGGTGGATTTGACGTAGGTTTCCAGTTCGAGCAGGTCAGCTTCGGCAAAGGCGGTGACATCGGGATAACGATCGAACAGGGCTGGGGTAACTTTATTAACGCGTTCGTCCGTGCATTGAGCGGCCAAAATTGTGGCAATCATCAGTTGCAGCGGCCCATCGAAGTTGAGGGTGCATTCCGCATTAGGATACAGTCGTTTGATGATTTCGAGGGTGACGATCGCACGCTGTTTCTTAGTGGGTTTTCGGGCAGGGCTAGCGACGCTTGGGGTTTCGGGCATGGGATTGTAGATTAGATCTTCCTGTTCGGCATTAGAAGAGGGTTGAAAGTTCTTTCGTTGGTATCAAAAGACTCGATCCCCCTAAATCCCCCTTAAAAAGGGGGAATAAGAGTTGACTTGTAGTTCCCGCTTGAGTTGAATTCTAAGTCCAACTTGAGTTGAATTCTAGTTCCCCCTTTTTAAGGGGGCTAGGGGGATCGGGCCTTAATGGTTACAACCTTGGACTTTCCAAACACTCTCTTAATCAAAGGAACAGAAGTTAGAACAAGGGAACCAGAGCGATCGTTACTCGTAGATCACTGTTGAATCCAGTTGGCAGTATCACGGATAATCAGGATGACCCCAAGGCTGAGCAACAAGACCAATCCGGTTTGCATGAAGCTTTCTTCAACGCGTTTCGGCATGGGCTTACCTCGGATAGCTTCTAAAATAATGAACAGCAATTGACCACCATCAAGAGCAGGCAGCGGCAGAATATTCATCACAGCCAGGTTCACACTGATTAATGTCGTAAATCCAAAGAGATTTTTCCAATCACGCTGGGCAATCTTCGCTCCTTGACGGACAATTTCTACAGGCCCAGCAACTTGTTTGGAGGTGGTAGAAAAGTTAGTGATTAATTTCCCAAATCCTTCAACGGTCTGACTGACATTACGGTTGAGTTCTTTGCCCGCTAGGACTAGACCCGCGATCGGGTTGCTGGGATGTTGAACGTCAATTTTTGCATTGGGCGCCAACATAATCCCAATTCGACCTTTGCCATCCTTATTCATCGGCGTGACACTCATATCTAAGGTTTCAGTGCCCCGTTGAATATTGAGGGCGATCGGTTTTTCGGGACTGCCTTCGATTTGAGCGCGAAGAATTTCTACGACAGTTTGGTTGCCGGGAAGCTCAATGCCATTCACCCGAAGCACGATATCGCCTTCTTTTAATCCTGCTTTCTGCGCCACTGAATCCTTAACAATTTCCGGCAAAACTACGCCCGGTGCAAAGTTAAGTTGGGGCAGGCCGATGGTAAAGACTTGGGTGGTGAGAACGAAGTAGGCGAATAAAAGGTTGGCAATTACGCCCGCACTGATGACGATCGCTCGGTCCATAACTGGACGATTGCGCAGAAGGTTTGGATCGTTTGGGTCAATGTCGCTGTCTGGGTCGTCATCAGGGAATCCAACAAATCCGCCCAACGGCAACGCCCGCAGCGCATATTCCGTCTGCGAACCTTGGTATTTCCAAATGATAGGACCGAACCCAATGGAAAAACGATTGGCATAGATTCCTTGAAGTCGTGCTGCTAGAAAGTGTCCCAGCTCATGCACAAAAATCAAAAGTGCGAGAATTAGAATTATCTGCAATACGGGCATAGGATCTCGGGTTTAGCGCAATAGTTCTCTTATTCTAAACGACGTTGAGGTGCAAGGAGTGCCATAATACTGAGCCGCTGATCTCTATGGTCAGTCGTGGACTATTGCGCCCTTGGAGTCATCTGATCATGTCGAAGCCCCTACCCAAAGTTATTTTACGCAACGAAAAAGCCGAAGCGGTGAAGCGGTTTCATCCGTGGATTTTTTCGGGGGCGATCGCAAATGCCGATCGAGATATTGATGATGGCGATTTGGTTCAAGTTGAGGATCAACGAGGAAATTTTCTGGCGATCGGGCATTTCAATTCCAATAATATTGCTGTAAAAGTTCTGTCATTTCAGAAATTTAAGGACGTTGAAAGCTGTTTTTTACGCAAAGTCAAAGCGGCCTATGCCATGCGGAAGGCGATCGGTTTAGCTGAAAGTGCTGAGACTAACTGCTATCGATTAATCAATGCCGAGGGCGATGGATTACCGGGATTGGTGATTGATTGGTATAACGGGACGGCTGTGGTGTTGGCCTATTCCATTGCAATGTACCGATCGCGGGAATTACTGGTTGATTGTTTGAAGGAAGTGTATGGCGATCGCTTGCACGCGGTATATGACAAAAGTGCATCGGTTTTGCCAAAAAATTTCACCGCAAATTCGACTATGCGAAATGAATATATTTATGGCAGTCGGCGGATGGAAACGGTTCTTGAATATGGTCATGAGTTCATTGTCGATTGGGAAACGGGTCAGAAAACTGGGTTCTTTATTGATCAACGCGAACATCGTCATCAGCTTGCCCAATACGTAAAAGACAAATCAGTATTGAATACATTTTGCTATTCTGGGGGCTTTTCAGTTTATGCCGTAAAAGCAGGTGCATCAATGGTTCATTCCTTAGATTCATCCGTGAAGGCTATGGATTGGACTACTCAAAATGTGGCTTTAAATAATCCCCATAATGTTGAACATAAGAGTATTACAGGAGATGTGTTTGATTATTTGATTGGCTGTGAACAAGAGTATGACGTGATCATTCTAGATCCGCCTGCATTTGCAAAAAATCAATCGGCTAGACATGCGGCTGTTATGGCCTATAAGCGTTTGAACTATGAGGCGATCGCTCAGGTAAAACCGGGCGGCATTGTTATGACGTTCTCTTGTTCTCAAGTGGTTACGCCTGATTTGTTTAAGGGCGCTGTAGTCGCGGGTGCGATCGAGTCGGGACGATCGGTTCAAATTCTAGATCATTTAACCCAACCAGCGGATCATCCAACGAGTTTGTATCATCCGGAAGGATTGTATTTAAAAGGATTGGTATTACGCGTCGGCTAATTGAGTTTACGATCGAAACCAAAGATCTGAAGCATTGTCATGATTGAACTAGGCAATGCTTCAGCGATCGATCGCCCTTCCCGACCAACTATCTAACGATTCCCCAAGTCCGATCGTTCATTCCATCCCCGATCGAAATCGACAAAAAAGCCCCCCATTTCTGAGGAGCTTTTTAATTAATAGCTAGTCATCAATTCCTAAATTCCTAACCATTCAAATTTAAAAATCTATTTCAACAATGCCTTTGCACGGTTATAGACATTCTCGACCGTGAAGCCGAATTCCTTCATCAACACGCCGCCCGGAGCCGATGCGCCGAAGGTATCAATTCCCACGACATCGCCTTCAGTTCCAGCGTATTTGTGCCAGCCGAAAGTTGTTCCAGCTTCCACAACCAGGCGTTTGGTGACGGCCTTAGGCAAGACTGCATTTTTGTAAGCTGCATCTTGCTCTTCAAACAGTTCCACACAAGGCATCGAAACAACACAGACTTTGTGACCATCAGCTCGGAGTTTAGCGGCAGTATCAACGCAAAGGCTGACTTCGCTACCCGTACCGATCAAGATGATATCGGACAAATCTCCATCGTTGGACAGAATGTATCCACCGCGTGCTACTGCTTCGATGCTGGAACCCGCCAACTGAGGCAAGGCTTGACGGGTCATGGCCATGATGGAAGAAGTTGTACGACGTTCCATTGCCACTTTATAGGATCCAGAAGTCTCGTTACCATCCGCAGGACGGAAGACTAGGAGGTTCGGGATGACGCGGAGAGATGCGATCGTTTCGACGGGCTGGTGGGTCGGGCCATCTTCACCGAGGGCGATCGAATCGTGGGTCAAGACATAGATGACTTGAGTTTCAGCCAAAGCCGACAACCGAACTGCGCCGCGCATGTAGTCCACGAAGACTTGGAACGTTGCACCGAAGGGAACCAAACCTGTTTTGTGGAGATTGATTCCGTT
>JAYUEU010000160.1:0-7884 GCA_043739065.1 Synechococcales cyanobacterium
TTACTCGATCGGATTTGTCCGAATGATTATGAATTAATTATTGTGGATGATGATAGTCCGGATCAAACTTGGGAGATTGCCCGATCGCTCTTATCTGAATATCCAAACTTGCGGGTGATGCGGCGGACGGCAGAACGGGGATTATCCACGGCGGTGATTCGGGGCTGGCAGGCGAGCCGGGGGAGCCTATTGGGTGTGATTGATGGGGATCTCCAGCATCCGCCTGAGGTGTTGGAAAAGCTTTTGGGTGAATTGGTGTCGGGGAGTGATTTAGCGTTGGCGAGTCGGCATGTGGTGGGCGGTGGAATTAGCGAGTGGAGTGTGTTTCGCCGGATGACCTCGCGAGGTGCCCAGATTTTGGGATTGATGATTGCGCCTCAAGTCGTGGGTCGGGTGAGTGATCCGATGAGTGGTTACTTTATGGTGCGCCGATCGTCGGTGACTAATCAAATTTTGAATCCCCAAGGTTACAAAATTCTGTTGGAGATTTTGGGACGCGGTGAGATTAAACAAATTGCAGAAGTGGGGTATGTATTCCAGGAACGACAAGACGGCGAAAGTAAGGTAACGTGGCGGCAGTATGTGGAGTATTTGCAGCATTTAGTTCGATTGCGTTCTGATGGTCGTTTGGAAAAGTTTCAAGAGCGGTTCCCGATCGGTCGCTTTTTGAAATTTGCGATAGTCGGGTTTAGTGGTGTATTTGTTGATTTGGGAGTATTTTGGATACTTTCCAATGGGTTTGGGTTGGCAGCGGTTACAGCGACGATAATGTCAGCCGAAGTGGCCGTGTTGAATAATTTTATTTGGAACGATCGGTGGACGTTTGGCGATCGGTCCATTCAGCAACCGGGTCGTCGATCGATGGTGAGGCGATTCCTGAAATTCAATGTGCTTTGTTTGGTTGGAATTGTATTACAAGGCACGCTGGTCGGGTTGATGAGCAATGTTGCAGGTGTTCCAGCGATCGGGGCAAAATTATTGGCGATCGGGCTTGTGATGCTGTGGAATTTTTGGATTAATTTGAAATTGAGTTGGCGTGTAACGGATACAAAATGATTATGATTTGTAGCGATCGTAATCATTTTCACTTGGAACAATAAGATTACATTCAAAATAGTCCTGATCATTCCTGATTCCATGAAGCGCGATACGATTTTCTATCGAATTTTTCAACAATCTCCGATTCTTTTGTTTGATTTGATGCCCTTGTTGCCAGAGAATTCACTGCGCTACACGTTTGAGTCAGTGGAAGTCAAAGAAGCCTCTTTTCGGATTGACGGGGTTCTCACTCCGCCCGATCCGAGTGGCGACGTATTTTTCACTGAAATCCAGATGCAGCCAGATCCATTGCTTTACGAACGAATGTTTGCAGAGATTGGTAACTATGTTTATCGTCGAACCGAACTGTTTGCGAGTTGGCGATCGGTCGCAATTTATCCGAGCCGTACTACTGAGCAATCCTTTTATCGTACCTACAGCCGTAAGCTTACCGAAACGTCGCAATTTATCCGAGCCGTACTACTGAGCAATCCTACTACTAAAGTTCCGCCCGAATTATTTGCTAGTGGTCGTATTGTTCCGATTTATCTAGATGAATTGGGTGAAATTGAGCAATTGCCGATCGGATTGGGTTTGATGGTGTTGACGACGTTAGAGGACGATCGTGCTATTTCTGAGGCAAAGGAAATGTTAAATCGTTCTTCTCGATCGGTTAACATAAATGCCATAATAGAGATTGTCTCGACAATCATGGTTTATAAATTCACTGAGTTAAGCCGCGAGGAGATTGATGCAATGTTAGGGTTCAAAACAGACGAATTGAAGCAGACAAGAGTGTATCGAGAAGCACTAGAAGAAGGTCGTGAGGAGGGCCGTGAGGAAGAGCGGCGAGAGATTGTGTTTATGTTGCTGAATCATAAATTTGGTCGGTTATCATCTGATAAGCAAGCTCAAATTCAAGCGTTAGATTTCGATCGCCTGCAAGCCCTTAGTCGATCTGTACTCGGGTTTACCGATGTTAAAGATTTGGACAATTGGTTTGATGTCACATGACTATCAATTGGTTTGAAAGCTTAACTGGATTCCGAGAAATCTCGTCACATCAGGTTCGCGAGAATTTTTTGTTAGAAGACGATCGGCTAACATCACGCATTAATGGGGCAAGTTTTTCTTGTGGCAAACTGGAAATGCCATCATTAGGGGAGTTGCGCGATCGGGTTCAGTCTGGTGAATTCAAAAAAGGAAAACTGACTGTTCATGAAGTCGTGGGCAATGTCAAAGACTTTCATGCTGAATTGTCTAATACTGGTGCCTTGTTTCAAGTTGCGTCGCAGTTTAATTTATTGGAAATGGTTTCCCCGAATATTACCCCAGAGGCAGGTGTTGGGATTTATGAAAACGATCGTACTCAAGGTCCAGCTTGTGCTGTTGCAGCGGGTGCTGGAACCATTTATCGAAACTACTTTGCGCTCTGTAATGGACAGGTTGGACAATCTGCGGATAACCAAATTGATTGTTTGGCTGATATTGGAAAAAGTTTAGATAACACTCAGAATCGGCTTTGGAAAATGCAAAATGGCTATGCATTAGCGACTAAAACTGGATTGATCGAAATTCAAACTCGGTTACGATCGATGAATGAAAGTGATCGCGATCGTCTACGTCAACAGTTACGCATTGGCGTGCAATGGAATACTCAGGTTACGATCGCGCAGAGTATCCATCTTGTCACTCAAACCTATTGCTCTGCCTTGCCTGTGGGGTATTCTTCCCATGACCTAAATCTCTGGGAAGAGTTTGCTCGTCTGATTCTGGAAGCATCCTATGAGGCGACAATCTGTAGTGCGATCGTGAATGCTCAGTCAACAGGCAATAATCGAGTTTTTCTCACCTTGTTAGGGGGTGGTGTTTTTGGAAATTCGATCGATTGGATTTTGGATGCAATGTACCGATCGTTTCAACGCTATGAACACTATGATTTAGATGTGTCGATCGTGAGTTATGGTCAATCCAATCATCGGCTTCAGCAATTTTTGATGAATTAATCATGGCTATTCAATTAACCAGCCAAACAATTCACCGATCGTTAATTGTAAATCTTGGGTGAATTCGGGCATTGGTAATTGTTGATCCATTTCATCAAAGATCTCGACTTCTTGTTTCCGTCGATAAGCAAATACGGTTTGTTCTTCGGGATCAATTAGCCATCCCATCAATGCTCCATGTTTCAGTGCGTGTAGAATATTTTTTACCACTTTTGTCTGGCTTTGATCGGGTGGCAATATCTCAATAGTCCAGTCTGGTGCGATCGCAAAAACATTGGCCACAGCTCCTGACTCATCCCGTGGAATCCGCTGCCAGGTCACAACTGCAATATCAGGAACGGTCGATCGCCCTCCAAATGTACAACGTAATTCAGGAAATGCCCGAGCGATCTTCTTGTCTCTAAGAGGACGATCGATCGTAAAAGTTAATTCGCGCTGCACAATACTATGCTTTCCTTGTGGCATGGGCTTTTTTACAATTTCTCCGTCAACGAATTCACTCGCAGGTTTCGTCTCAGGCATGGCCAAAAACGTTTCTAAACCTATGGATTTAATAGG
This sequence comes from Synechococcales cyanobacterium, assembly GCA_043739065.1. Taxonomy (GTDB): domain Bacteria; phylum Cyanobacteriota; class Cyanobacteriia; order Leptolyngbyales; family Leptolyngbyaceae; genus JAAFJU01. Next base: position 3,603 of record JAYUEU010000160.1, read on the forward strand.
GGTCTGAACCATTTCAATATCCTCCTGCCAGAACAGATTTATTACCATCTTAAAACATCACAGCCGATCGATCGTTTATACCGATCGTAATTAAATGTTGCCATTATGGATGACTCTTTCCGATGGCATTTGTGATGGAATACGAGATCCCGCCTAATCTACTGAACGTAGCTTTTTTCAGTTTAGTGAGAGTAGTTTTTGCGTCGGATGCTGTCTCGTACGACTTCCGTTAAGATTTTTGAGTGATCGTGTATAAAATAAAAATTATTCACGGAAAATAGCTTAAGCAACTTCATAAAATCAAGATATCTTGTTAAAGTTGATCGATATGGAATGCTTTGATGCGTCTATCCGATTGGATAAGATATGCAGAAACTTTCGGGATATCTACCCAAATAGTGGATATAGGGAATTTCCTATTTTACTTATACTTGATCGCTAGGCTTAATCCATTTCGTGCTGATGTACATAGAATAATGACCGAACTACTTGATGATCAGTTGCTAATAGAATTTGTCCAAAACTTCTATGGATATGGAAATTACAGGGGACAGTTCTGGTTTATTGGCATGGAAGAAGGTGGGGGAAACTCATTTTCAGAAATCAATACTCGACTTACTGCTTGGGAGAACCGAGGAAAGAAAGAACTTGAGGATGTCGCAGAATATCACAAAGATATTGGGGCGATGGATTGGTTTAATGACAACCCAAGACTTCAACCAACATGGAACAAATTAATCAGAATCTTGTTAAGCAGCAGTGGTGAACTTCCAACGACTGAGCAAGTACGTGAATACCAGAAGAATTTATTAGGAAGACTAATTGGCGATACCTGCCTGTTAGAATTGCTGCCGTTGCCTTCCCCGTCAATAGGACAATGGCTATACGCGAAGTATTCCCAGTTACCCTATCTAAGAGATCGAGAAACCTATAAACAAGAATGCCTTACATCAAGAATTGCACACTTGCAAAACCAAATTAATCATTTTCAGCCTAAAGTAGTTATTTTCTACGGTCTCAGCTATCAATATTACTGGAAGAAAATTGCTAGGATAGATTTCCATCAAAACTCAGGTAAAATTTATGCTGGCCGTAACGAATCAACTCTGTTCGTGATGACAAAACACCCAGCAGCAAGAGGTGTTACAAGTGATTATTTTCATCAGGTCGGGCAACTAATCGCTACTAGTTTGGCAGAATAAATGTAACGAATAGAAATATGGATGATCATGAACTCGTTCGGTAATTCATCAAAGTTGAGAAAAGAGAGAACGAATGCAATGCCGTCCGGTGAGCTGCTAGACGATCGATTGCGCTAAATCATAAGTTAATCTCCCCTAATAATGGGAATTTAGGCCGATCGATCGCCACCCAAATCTTCTGCACATCAACAGTAAATCTTACGACCAATCCCATCGAATAAGCCGAAATCAGGTTCTACAGGCGATCTGACAAAACTAATACTTTGATTTATCTGTGCCTAAAAATAATGACCTAAAAATTCGCAAAAAAAAACCTCTGATTCATTAGGCATAAATCAGAGGTTGAAATCAGGGTGCATCTACCATTTAGTACTTCTGCTCAACCCTGATTCAATCAGGGAGAAAATTATAAGAATTTCATGAAGTTTAACTCTGGATTTATGAAGTTTCCCTAAAGCCGATCGGAATTGAATTTCTATCGACTAGTTGTCACATTTACGGCTATAAGGGAGAGGACAGCTTATTTAAGGGCACTGAGTCGGCCATCCTAGGGGAATCTGTGACGCAAGAATTTCTACTCTCGGTAACTCCAGTTGAAGGAAACAAATATCTCATTCGGACTGAGCATGAGCGCATGTCGGCTGGAGTGCCCGTGGCCCAAGAAATCGTCACCTGGCAAGTGGAGAACTGGATTGAGCAAGCCGCAACATTAATGGACGACCCGCTTTTAGGACTTCTTCGTAGCGGAACTCCTCCATCGGCAACTCCAGGGAATTCCTCCAGTCATTCAAACTTGGTGTTGCTCGGCCAACAGCTTTTTCATGCGCTTTTTCAAGGCACCATTCGAGATAGCTGGCTAGCGGCCCAAGGCATTGCTCAAAACCAACAAGATATCTTGCGTCTACGGTTGGGGCTGATGGACAATAGGCTTGCTCGGTTGCCTTGGGAAGTGATGAATGGCGGCGATCGGCCCTTGTCCACTGGAACAGACGTGGTGTTTTCGCGCTATCAAGTGGGCGGCGTTCCAGCCTATGTGGACGGTGGCAGTAGGGGGCCCTTGAGGATTTTGATGGTGTTGTCTGCCCCGACAGACCAAGATCAGCTTCAGTTACATGAGGAAGCGAATCATCTTCGTGAAGAATTAGCCGGCGATCGTACTAGTCATCAAGGCCCAGAAATCGAGCTAAAAATCTTAGAGCAACCGGGACGCGAGCAGCTTACTCAAGACCTTGAACAGGGGAATTACGATATTTTTCATTACGCAGGTCATAGCGGCTGGGGCGTAGCGGGTGGCGATCTCTATCTTGTTAATAGTCGAACTGGATTGACAGAAGCCCTGAGCGGCGAAGATTTGGCGGGGTTGCTGGTTAACAATGGAATTCGGATGGCCGTATTGAATTCTTGTCGGGGCGTTCATGGGGCAACGGCAACAGGGGAATCGATTGAGCACTTAGCCGATGCGTTATTGCGGCGTGGAGTTCCAGCAATTTTGGCCATGGCAGAGCGAATTCCTGATGATGTAGCGCTGAGTCTGAGTCGGTTATTTTATCGCAATCTCAAACAAGGCTATCCGATCGATCTCAGCCTGAATCGATCGCGTCAGGGATTGATCTCATCCTATGGTTCCCAGCAGCTTTATTGGGCCTTACCGATTTTATACTTGCATCCTGAATTCGATGGCTATTTGCATCATGTTGGGACAGGTACGATCGACCCGATCGATATGATGGATTCTCCAATGGGGATGGATTTTGAAAGTTTGCCGATGGATGATTTTGAAGGGATGGTGGATCTGTCTTTAGATGATGATTATGCTAATGATCGATCGACTATTGCGGACTTAATGCAAGGCTTAGATCCCACGCCCACAGGGATGTTTCCAGCTTCGACTCCCTTGCCGCAGTCTCCGGTCGATGATCTATTAATTTTGGGTAAAACCCTTCAGAATAGGGGCGATCTGACGGGAGCGATCGATGCCTATGGTCAGGCGTTAAAACTAGATGGTCAAAATGCGGTTATTTATGATTGTCTTGGTACGGCGCTCCAACAATATGGCAATCTTCCTGAAGCCCTTTCCGCCTATCGCATGGCCGTTCAACTCGACCCAACCCTAGACAGTGCCCAAGCGAATTTGAATGCAATCCGTCAAGGCGATCGGAGCCGGATTCCTGATATTGAATCACCGGGACAAGCTGCCGTTTTTGGAAATTCTAAGACTACTAATTCTAAGGGAAGTAAACAGAGTGAAGTTGCGCCATTTTGGAAGAAACCTGCCTCTATTGCGATCGCTTCTCTAGCGGTGATTGGGCTTGGATTTGGCGCGATAAAATTAGGCGAAAAATCTAAGATTGAGACCAATGATCCGATCGTTACCGCTTCTAATGATTCAACTACTGGTAATTCAAATACTAGTCTTCTAGTGGCCACCGCAACTCAAGAATTCAATAAGAAAAATCCACGCCGTGGCCAAGAAGCAGTAGAGGCCTTATTGAATCAAAATGCACTTGTTGCAGCGGAAACAGCACTGAACGCAGCTACTCCTGACCAAATTAATATTCACGGCATTAGTTATTTGCGGGGTCGTTTATCTTGGCAATTTGCGGCCCAAGGAAATACGCTTCACAGTCCCCAAGATGCCCGTCGTTATTGGGCGATCGCGGCTCAAAAAGAACCCAATAATTCGGCCTATCAAAATGCGTTGGGCTGGTCTTACTATATGGAAAAAAACTATAATTTGTCTACAAGTGCCTGGACTCAAGTTTTAACATTGACTGAATCGGACAAAAATAGTAAAGACCGAGCAATGGCGACTATTGGCTTAGCATTGAATTATATGCAAATGGCTAAGAAAGATCTTAAAAAAGCCCAGAGCCTTAAAGCTGAAGCAATCAAATTGCGCGATCGTGCGTTCAAAGCGAGGCCCGATGACTTCACAGAAAAATCAATTGGCAAGAATTGGTTATGGACAGAGACGATGATTGGAGATTTGAAAGAATTGCGATCGCTATAATTTCGCCCACCCGCATATGATTCAAACCATTAGCATTAAACATAATTTAGGGATTCACGACTAGTAGGAC
>JAYUEU010000161.1:0-10955 GCA_043739065.1 Synechococcales cyanobacterium
GCTGCGCGCAGCCATCGGGCGGCTGCGGATCCGCCCGGATCGTGCGGAGGATGGGCGCGTCCGCGTCCTGGCATGGCTCCCTTTGGCACTTGGCGATCGCCGATCACCTCTGAACTGATTGTGGCGGGGAGCATTGGGCTTGGACCGCTGCTGCTGGACGGCGATCGGTTACTTTGGACAGAATCTAGACCGACGGAAGCTGGACGCAATGCTCTATGTCAGTCATTGCTATCAAATCCTGACTTAATTTCTGAGCTGACGACTGCACCCTTTAATATCCGGACCAGAGTTCATGAGTATGGCGGCGGGGCGTTTCTGGCGATCGATAATCAGCTGTATGCCGTGAATTACGTCGATCAACGTATCTACAAAATTACGACCGATGCCGAGCCAAAGCCCATTACGACCGAGATTGCCTATCGCTATGCTGACTTTATTTTGGATGCAGGCCGCGCTCGGTTGATTACTGTTCGCGAAGATCACACCCATGAAGATCACACCTATACAGAGGCTCATGAACCCAAAAATGAACTAGTTGCGATCGATTTGAAAGATCCCAATGCTCCGCAAATTGTTTTAGCTACCGGTCATGATTTCTATGCATCACCTTGTTTGAGTAAGGATGGGAAATGGTTAGTCTGGCTGACTTGGGATCATCCGAGAATGCCATGGGAAGGGACGGAGTTGTGGATGTCCGCGATCAAAGACGATGGCACGATCGGGACTCCGAATTTAATTGCAGGCAGCAGCACCGAATCGATATTTCAACCGCTGTGGGCTGATGATGGAACCTTGTATTTTGTCAGCGATCGGACGGGCTGGTGGAATCTTTATCGTTGGCATTCGGCGAATCTGGCAGATAATCCAAATTATCCGGGTGAAATTGAAGCTATTTGCCCAAAAGAAGCCGAATTTGGTCAGCCCCAATGGGTTTTTGGGATGTCGAGCTACGGGCTACGTAATCAGAATGAACTAATTGCGACCTACAGCGAAAATGGTCTTCAAAAGCTAGCGAGTCTTAATCTCAAAACCCTGGAACTAGTGGAGATTCCTACACCGTACAGTTCAATTTCTGGCCTGCGGGTGGGCGATCGGACTTTAGCATTCCAAGGAGGATCCGCAACTCAGCCGACAGCGCTAGTGACGATGGATTTGGAGACTCGGGCAATTACGGTGATTCGCAAGGCCAGCACGCTATCTGTAGACGCGGAGTATTTGTCGATTCCAGAGCCGATCGAATTCCCGACGGAAAATGGACTAACAGCCCATGGATTTTACTATCCGCCGACCAATGGTGACTTTGAAGCGGGTTCTGATGAACGGCCTCCGCTGTTGGTGAAAAGTCATGGCGGCCCGACCGCAGCGACGGAAGCGTCATTTAATTTGCGGGTCCAATATTGGACGAGTCGGGGCTTTGGGATTTTGGACGTGAACTATGGCGGAAGTACGGGCTATGGTCGAGCGTATCGGCAGCGACTTGATGGAAATTGGGGCATTGTGGATGTGGCCGATTGTGCGAACGGGGCAAAGTATTTAGCGAATCAAGGGCGAGTGGATGGCGATCGGTTGGTGATTAATGGCAGCAGTGCGGGAGGCTATACAACCCTTGCGGCGCTGGCTTTTACGGATGTATTTAAGGCGGGGGCTAGCTATTACGGTGTAAGCGATTTGACGGTGTTGGCAGAAGATACTCACAAGTTTGAATCGCGCTATATGGATAGTCTGATTGGAGCCTATCCGGCTCAGGCTGACGTATATAAAAGCCGATCGCCGATCAATGCGATCGATCGATTGTCTTGCCCAATTATTTTTTTCCAGGGTGATGAAGATAAAATTGTTCCTCCAAATCAAGCGGAATTAATGGTGAATGCCTTGAAGGAGAAGGGTTTACCTGTGGCCTATTTATTGTTTGAGGGAGAGCAGCATGGCTTCCGAAAGGCGGAAAATATCCGACGATCGATCGATGGGGAGTTTTATTTTTATTCCCGTGTGTTTGGGTTTGTGCACGCAGAAGCGTTGCCAGAGATTGCGATCGCGAATCTGTAAAGCAACTTAAGCCGTCAAATTAGATAGGCCAAATCAGCAAGGGATAGAGAATTATTTTCTGCCCCTTGCTAAATGAGGGATTATCTGTGATTATACATAAGGCTTAGCTTACTTAGCTTGAAAGACACGGATGACTGGCGCAATCGGTAGCGCATCGGACTCTTAATCCGCTGGTTCTGGGTTCGAGTCCCAGGTCATCCATAGTTTCAATTGAGAATTGTGAAAGTTTGATGCAAGGGTTGGCATTGTGCACTTATTGATTCCTGCGGCAGGTTCGGGGCGACGGATGGTTAGCGATCGCAACAAGATGTTGTTAATGGTGAATGGTCGTTCTATTTTGGCTTGGACGTTGTTGATTGCGGAACAATCGCAGAGTATTCAGTGGATTGGTATTGTCGGACAGCCCCATGATTTTGAAGACTTTCAGGCTATTGTTGATTCATTGGTGTTGACTAAATCCGTTGTATTGATTGCTGGCGGTGAGACTCGTCAAGCCTCGGTATATAACGGTCTGAAGTCGCTTCCGAGTGATGCAGTTCAGGTGTTAATTCATGATGGAGCACGATGTTTAGCGACCTCTGACTTGTTCGATCGGTGTGCGACGGCGCTGAATACTGTCGATGGGTTAATTGCGGCGATTTCGGTGAAAGATACGATTAAAGTTGTTGATTCAAATCGATTGATTGTGGAGACTCCCGATCGGGCGAATCTTTGGGCTGCACAGACTCCGCAAGGGTTTCAAGTTGATCTATTGAAAAAGTGTCATGCCGAAGCGGAAGAAAAGGGCTGGAGCGTGACCGATGATGCGGCATTGTTTGAAAAATGTGGATTGCCCGTTCATATTGTATTGGGCGAAGAAACGAATTTAAAAGTGACGACTCCGGTAGATTTAACCATAGCCTCCTTCATTTTGAACGATCGTTAAATCAAAAAATAAAGTTTCAATACTCAATGTTCAATTTTTTTGAATTTAGAGATTGAAACTCATGCCTATCCTATCTTGCGATCGTTCTACGATTCTGAAATGATTAGATATTATCCCCCAAATTATAAGGGCGATGGACTAGGCGGTAAAATCGGCATGACCTGACAAGCCCAAGCCATGACTTGAATTCCAGACTGCACGATCGTCCCTGTTCCCTGTTCGATCGATCGCCCTACTAAGGAAAATGGACCTAATGCCATTGAACTTTGTACCGATTGAAGTTCCTGGGTTTGCCAATTGGATTGAATTCGTAAATTTCGCACCAGTAAGACCGCGATCGGAACTGCTGGAAAAGCCGTAGCGGTCGATTCTCCGGTTTGAAATCCGGGAATATACCAATTGTGGGTTTGCAAATAGGGATTATAAAACCAGCGGCGATCGATATTCACCCAACAATAATCAAAACTCACTGAGATTTGAGAAGATTTAATAGTCTCGGTTTGAGATTGGGCAAGGATTTGTGAATTAACTAATTCTTGAAGTCGCCAATTACGCCCCACTAATGTAGAACGATCGAGAATAGGTGTTGCAATAGGCTGTCTAACTACAGTTTTGACTCTGGGAATTATAACCCGATCGTCGAAGCTCGTTTCTAGCAGTTCTTTGGGACGGAAGCTGGCAATTTTTTGGGAGAGTTGATTGATTTGTAAGGTAGCAGGTTGGCGAATGGATTGGAGGAGATTGGAATTGCCTTCAGCTACGGATTGCAATAGCATTTCCCGTTTAAATTGAATGGGCGCTGCTTTATTTAATGTATGGTCTATCTGGGGTGCCACGTCTTGGACAGCAATGCGATCGAGAATCTCTGGTTGTTTTAATACCGCTGTCAAATCCTGCGGCAAGACCTGAAGTGCCCAAGGTTTATTGAGATCTAAGGCGATCGCGCTTTTAACTGCGGCCCTAAAGATAGGTTTAGTTTGCTCGGTGGTTTTGCTTTGTTCTGCGATCGTCACCGTATAGCTCGTCCAATTGCTGGGTACATCGGGACGATACCAATTGCTAGGACTAGCAAACGATTGACAATAGGGAATCGGCGGTGCACCAATACGGGCACGACCCATTTTGCTATTTTTTAACCGTTCTTCTGCTTGATCTCGCATTCGACCAAAGAATACTTGATCATTTTCAGTTGGACTTTGACTCATGCCACCCATGACCAGCATTTCATATTGCTCTTCGACTTGATTACCATTTGGGGTAAAACGATTAGCATTAAGTTGGGGAACTTGATTGACCAGTTGCGAGAATTCTTCAATGGCTAGCGGATCAGAAAAATCGGTTTGGTTCGGTTGGCGAAAATTTTCGATCGAAATCGGTGGACTCGCACCTGAATCAAAGGACAGAAACGTTTCTGAATTGACGACAGAATTTTTAGTTTGATACAGGCCGAGAAAGTAATCGTGGACCTGCTGCATCAGATCAGTAATGGGGCTGCTCATGGTAATTGCCTTCTTAGTATTATCAAAGTCCCCCTTAAAAAGGGGGATTTAGGAGGATCGGGATTGATAAGAATCACCAGGGAATTCAAAGCTATCGAACTGGTGTGACAACCCTTGTTGTTGCAGGGACTAATGCAGGATCATCAACCTTGGGTCCCGCAGGTAAAATTGCACTGACGTAAGCGGTAATTTGGGCACCTTTCATTTCTAAAGTCTGACCATCCCAGAACCAATGGGAACTACCAGAAGAGAACTCTGCCGACTCCCCACTCCAGCTCGAATCAAACTCTTGACGACTATGGCTAGCACGGCCACCTACGACCAATGGACCAAAGGCAAAGCCCCCGCCGCCACTGACATTCGAGCTGCTGCTACTACTTTGATTGCGGGCATTTTGATAGGTTTGATTCATTGTTTGACTATCGCTCCCCCAATTGGCACTGTGAATCTTCACCTTACGAACGACCAGGAATTGAGTCGGTAGCATGGGCATTAATGCTTCAGTCAAACCGACTTGACCATCAATAGTTCCATCACTGATCGCATTCTTTTTCTGATCTTTTAAATACCAGCCTTTGGTATAGAATAAATCACTCATTAACCAATCTCGATGAATATCACAAAGCCCATATTCGATCGTAATAGTCAAATTTGTTGCAGTGTTTTTGAATTGGTTTTGGCTGGAACTATTAGAACCAGAATTGCCAGAACTACTAGATGAAGATCCACCACCACCACCGCCTAAAGTAATGAACCCTAAACTAAAGCCACCACTACCGGAAGTTGATGAAGATTGGCTTTGGGTGTTGCCGTAGTAGGAACCATTACGACTACTGGAGATTTCACTTTCGTAATTGCTTTGGGAAATAGTCAAGGATTCCCAACCAATATCATCCACGTCTATATCACACCAAGACGTTGGCATAATATAGGAATAGGGCGTCTTGGTTGAGATTACTCCCGTAAGCCCTAAATTCCAGGCATCGTAAGTCTTCCGGGCTTTAGCGATCATATATTCTGGTAAACTCACCCCGACAGACTTCACGGTTGCTAAGGCCCGCTCGATTTTTTCGGCACCCTGAGTTTTAAAGGCATCCCAGGCATCATCGACATCCTGTTGATAGACGACGGAAGTTTGAGGCCAGAGATCAGCTTGAATGGGATCACTGAGTGCTTCGCCTTGTTTGATAGCAAATTTTGCTTTTGCTTTGGCGTAGGCTTTTGCATTTTCAATATACTTTTCATAGCGCCGTGTAGGCGTATCAAAGTCATATTGCGTCGTATCATCACTATCTTTTTCATACAAAACTTTGAGGGCTTCATCAACCCGTTTTTTCACATCGGGGGCAATGTCAGACGAGGCGATCGCTTGCATTCCATTCAAAATTCCTTCATAGGCATTTCCAATACTGCGTTCAGGATCATAAGCTTGATACAGACCATCGGTTGTCACCATGATCAATCGATCGGCCAATTTTGAGCAATTGTAAGCAGCATTAATCGCCCGTTTAACTCGATCGCTTACTGCCTTTGCAGCGTCAGCAGGATTATCAGTAGAAGACGATTTGAATGTGTCCTGTAGGGTTGATCCACCGTTCGGAGACCAAGGTTTTGTATAGTCTCTGGGGTCGATCATTTTACCCAAAGACAGATGAGAAAAGACAACGGGATTGAGCAGTTTTCCATTTAAATCTTTGGATTGTTCGCCCAAAACACGGTGACGTAATTCATCAAAAATTGCTAATACGGCAGCGCCGGGATGTGAAGACATAATTGAGGCTCCATAGAAAATTGAGTGAATGGGAAAGCTATGAATTTGTTGCGTTCAATCGCTTTCCATACCTAAGATTCTGGCGCATTCTTTTGCTGACCGCAGTACCCGAGCGGGTAATCTTTTAACGCTAATAGTTTAGGGAGCAATCTCATTTAATAGAGACTTTAGTACACTAAATTTAATTGATTATCTCAATTGCTGATAATGTCTAATAACTCAATTGCTCCGATCGGTAACTCGGTGGCTCAACGTGAATCATAATCCGAACCGGGCTAAATCGTTGTTCTAATTTATCTTCGATCGCTTCTGTAATCGCATGGGCCGCTGCCACCTCTGAGGGTTCTACAATCAAATGCATTTCAATAAAACATTGTCGTCCAATGACTCCTCGCGATGCAATATCATGCACATTCAGCACGCCTGGAACCGATCGGGCAATATCGGCAATATGTTCCGGGGCAATCGCTGATTCATCCACCAGCCAAGGCAGATTTTCCCGTAGCACGGTCCAGCCGCTTGACATCACTAACGCTGCGACTGGAAAAGCTAATGCAATATCTAACCATTGCCAGTTCAAAAGCCATACACCACCCAAACCGATTAAGACGGCGATCGTGACCCAGATATCACTCAATGTATGATAAGCATCTGCAATTAACAAACTACTATTTAAGCGTTTTCCTTCTCGTCGTTCATAGGTTGCGACAAAAATATTAACCGCTAATACAAGCATTAAAAACCAAAATTCAGTTCCGGTGATCTTAGTGGCGACAGCGGGATGGATAATACGATCGACTGCTCCCCTTAGAATTTCAAAGCAAGCAATACTAAGAAATCCCGCAATCCCCATGGCTCCGATCGCTTCAAATTTTTGATGACCGTAGGGATGTTCCCGATCGGGCTGAGGCGAGGCGGCGCGGTTTGCCCAGAGACCGAGGACATTATTAGCACTGTCCGTAAGACTATGAAGGGCATCAGCAATCAGACTCAGCGATCCAGTCGAAAGCCCGACAACTAACTTAATGCCCAGGACAAACAAATTGAGGAAAAGCGTTTGGATGAGAACTTTTTGAACTTGCGATCGGTTGTCGCGGGGCATTGAATGATTATGAGCTGCCATGGGATAACCTAAGTTCAAATCTACTGCATTCTACCGTATCGCATCAGTCGGCGTTGATGCTAGCGTGACATCAATTTTTAATACACCAGATTGACCATTCATCCGATCGTGTTTATTAATATCTTGAATTTGTCCATCGGAAATAGCCCGCGCTAGAAGTTTATAGTTTCCCGCATCTTTTGGAGTCCAACGATACCGCCACAGGGTCCATTCGTGAGGCGATGATGGTTGGTTTTGATCTGCAATTTGCCAACTGTTTCCGTCGTCCGTACTGACTTCAACACGAGTGATAGGACGGCTACGATCGAGCGCAATTCCTGCTACTAGCACTCCATCTTCCCAACCGGCAACGCCTGATTTTGCGAGGTTTACGCGATTATGTTGGTTCCAGGTCCTATCGGTTTGAACTTGACGTAATAATGCATGAGTCGGTATTTCAGCAGTATTTGACCAGCCTTGATTTTCCCAAAAGCCTTTTTTTGTCGTTGCGATTGCATTCAATTCAGTTAGCCATTTCGGTTGCTTTTGGCCAAAGTGCCCCGGAATCAGAATTCGCAATGGAAAACCATGTTCTTTAGTCAACGGTTCACCATTCATTTGATGCACTAAAAATACATCAGGTTTAGTGAGTTCTGCGATTGGCAGCGTAGTTTCATACCAATCATTTGCTCTCATGGCCATTTCGATCGCAGTGGTTTTAATCTTCGCTTTTTCAAGAAACGGCAACAACAGCGTCCCCGTCCATTTTGCATTACCAATTAGATTGCCGCCTGATGGATTTCCAATGCATTCCATAGTGAGATAAAAACTCTCCTGCGGGGCATTCAGAATATCATCAAAGGTCAGAACTATAGGCGTTTCGACTTCACCACCGATCGTAAGTTTCCAAGTCTCAAGATTGACGCTAGAGGTCAATGCATAATTCTGTACATAGAAATCGCTGAGTGGTGTGATGAGGTGGTCTGGTAGAGGGATTTTGGGGTTGAGTAAATCTAATAGAAATAATGGATCAATTGTTTTAGATTGGCAACCTGTGAGGAGACTTGCGCCCAGTAACGCGCTGGAAGTGGTGAGAAGATTTTGAATGAATTGACGGCGTTGCATGGGAACTAGAGATGGCTTTTGATTCTATCGTCAGTTTAACTCTAAAGAGGTCGATCGGTGCTAATGGGCTTCAGTAAGAGGAAATGGAGGATCGGTTGCCATTGTTGTTAAACTGAATTGCACACATTAAATAATAGAGAAAGGATCTGGATGGGTGTTCAGTTATTTCCAGCATTAGAAGGCTATGACCAAGATTATTTTTTTAGTTATTCGGATGGTGGTGACTGGAAATCAATTCCCCATAAAATTGACGAATTAAATAAAATATCAAATCAGTTAAATATTCAACAAATTCTAACGTTTTTTAATGCAACCCGTGATGAAGTTGACTTTGATACTGAAGATTTTGAAAATGGTGGGGAACTAATTGATGGAGCCTGGTATTATCAGGGGAGTTTTATGTGGAGTATTGAACCTCAGTGGTTTGATCCAAAACAAGGCTTAGTGATGATTCTAGGGCTTTTAGAGTATTTAAGATCTACTTATCCAGAAATTGATCTATCTTCACCAACAGAATGGACTGAGGAGCATGATTTTTTAGGAGTGATTTATGAACTGGAGGCTATGTCCGAAATTTTGATTCAAGCACAACAAGAAAAGAAAAGATTTAGACTACTAATCTCTGGCTGAATCGTTGGGGGCATGGCCATGACGTGCCCCGATCAACGTCGCAACCATCTCATTTACGGTCCCATCAAAATCACATTGTCAATCACATGAATAATTCCATTGGTTGCTTCAATATCCGTTAGAACTGCCGTAGCATTTTTTACTTCATTCTTTTTGAAATTTAACCGAATAGTTGTCCCTTCTAAAGATGTAACTTCAGACAATTTTTCTAAATCAGCCTTGGTATATTTCCCAGAAACAACATGATATTTGAGGATTCGACCGAGTTGCGGAGGATTTTGAACCAAACTGGTAATCGTCCCCGGTGGCAATTTTTCAAAGGCACTATTCAAAGGAGCAAATACCGTGAATGGCCCAGGAGATTGTAGTGCTTCAACTAGTCCGGCAACTTGAACGGCGGTGACTAGAGTGGAAAAACGATCGTCGCTCACCGCAATTTCAACAATATTAGGCATAATCAAATATCTCCAAAATAAAATCATAGTCCCCCTTGTTATAAGAGGGATTTAGGGGATCAATCTACCGATATTCCTGATTCTGAATATCTCGAATTCGAGACTCAGGACGCAAGAATCGATCCATTTGGGCCTCAAAGAATTGACGATTTGCCATCAAATGTTCCGGATCTTCGTCATCCAAGGGATACAACAATGCTGCACGTAATGCTTGAATAACTGCAGAGGTCACACAATACATCGAGCGTTGGAAACTTACGGCCAGCTGCACGATCGTATCACCTTCACCTCGACAATGTTGTTTGTAATACTCCACTAGATAGTCTGGCAAGAAATGCAACATATCCTGAGCTAAGAATGTCGGTGGAATGCCAGCGGTGCCAACTGGAAACTTATCGGCATACAACACACCATAATGAAAATCAGGTTGGGCATCAGGGACCTGACCCGCTTGAGCATTGTAAGATTTCGTACCTCGGAAAGGGGCTGTGCGATAGAAGACGGCCTCTACGTAGGGCAATGCAGCTTCATAGAGCCAAGTGAATCCCTTTGATTTTGGAATAATTTCAAAGCATTCGCCTTTGATGTAGACATGGTGATAAATGGGCCGACCCGAGATCGCAAAAATCCCATTCACGAGGAAATCCATTGCCTCCGGAACACTCGTCATCTTACCTTCATCATACAGATCCGACATTTCAAAAAACACCGGAGCCATAACTTCCCAAAACAAACCTAAATTTGAATAGTAGGACATTTGGCGACATTGCTCATAGAACATATCGGGAAACAATTTATACAATCCCAACATTACTGGATTGCCTTTAAAATAAGCATTGATTGCCCGATCGCAGTTCTGTTTGTATTCGTCAGTATCTAGAAACCCATCGAATTGATTCCAGGGTTTGTACATATCCCGATGCCACAACATCGATCGCATACATTCTTCTGCGAATTCCATATTGATCCGATCGTGCCAAAGATGATGCAATATGTTTGGCAAATCCTTCTTTAATTCACCCTGTGCCATGAACTCCCGTAACTCCGGATGAGCATCTCCGCAGCCGCGCCAAATCCGAAGATCGGCATTGTCACCAGAATACTTATTCTCACGATCGAGGTATTCATCAGAAATAAGATATTTGCTCCAAGGCAATGGATTCAAAAAGACTTGCTCCGCAATATAAAGCAAATCCCGCCAATAAAAATCCATTGGTACTGCATAGGCTTTATACAAACCAATAATTTGCATCAAATTTTCTGGCGTATCAGGAAGCATCGTGCCACCCGCTTCGAGACGATGAATGATTTCCGCTAGGGGATGAGTGGATGGTGGAATCTTAGTTTTAGGTGCTTCAAGGGTTTGGGTCATTGTACTTACTCCTGAATATCGGGTTGTTAG
>JAYUEU010000162.1:0-3880 GCA_043739065.1 Synechococcales cyanobacterium
ACTTGTTTCTATTATTATATGGTGGTCCTATATTGAAATTTGTATTTAAGGGAATGAGCGTTTCTAGATTGCTGCTGCTGGCATTCAGTGGTGCGATCGTGGTTATTACGATGCCACATCAGATGGTCGCTCGAACCTCTTCCCAGCATGACGCCGCTTAAAGCTGAAAAAACTAAGCAAGAACGGATCGCGCACCCAAGCAGCAAAATATCCCTATCTTGTTCCACATAATTTCCGATGTAGTACAAGATAGGGAATACAGCAGTTCCAAATTCCAAAATTTTAGTGGCTGATACCCTTATTTCTCCTTCCGTCTAACCTCTACAGAAGAATGCTAATCGGCTGGAAAACAGTAATCCCATTCCGAATTTAGAATTTCTGCATTCAAATAACTTAACTGCATTATCAACAATACCAATCAGAAGCATTGGATTAGGAGACTTCTAAGCTTAGTAAAGCAGTGTAGAATTAAACTGATTGTCCGTTCATGGAGTCTAAAGGGATGTCCTTTACCATTGAGTCAGCTCGTAATATTTTCCCCGAAACGCTGGCTGCGGATGTAGTGCCAGCCACGATTGCTCGATTTAATAAACTGGAGGGCGAAGACAAATTGGCATTGATCTGGTTCGCCTACCTGGAAATGGGCAAGACGCTCTCCATTGCGACCCCCGACCCGGTGAATATGCAATTTGCCAGCAGCACACTCAACCAAATCAAGCTGATGAGTTTTAGTCAGCAGTCACAATTAATGAGTGATCTGGCCAGTCGGACCGATCGACCCATCTGCCGCATTTATGCCACCTGGTCAGTCAATATCAAACTCGGCTTTTGGTACCAATTAGGCAAGTGGATGGAAGAAGGGATTGTTATCCCGATTCCTCAAAGTTACCAACTTTCCGCCAACACCTCGGCTGTCCTGCAAGCAATTCGGGATGTCATCGATCCGGGTCAACAAATTACGATTCTCCGCAATGCAGTGGTGGATATGGGGTTTGACCCAGCGCAGTTGGGCAGCTACAGCTCGGTTGCGGAACCGTTAGTCCCACCCAAGGATAGGTCCGATCGAAACCCAATTACTGCAATTCCTGGTGTCGAAAACCCAGTGATTGTTGAATACATGGACAACTTGAATGCCAATGACTTTGATGCTCTCTTACACCTCTTTGCTACGGATGGGGCCTTGCAACCCCCTTTCCAGCGTCCGATTGTTGGACAAGATGCCCTGCTTCGCTTTTTCCGGGAGGATTGTCAGAACTTAAAATTGCTGCCTGAACGGGGCACCACGGAACCTGAGGAAGATGGCTACACTCGGATTAAGGTCACTGGAAAGGTGCAAACCCCCTGGTTTGGTAAAGATGTCGGCATGAACGTTGCTTGGCGGTTCCTCCTCGATCCACAGGGCAAGATTTTCTTTGTTGCCATTGACTTACTTGCTTCTGCTAAGGAGTTGCTGAATCTGTCCCCTTAGGTTGTTTTCCTACTTAGCAGACAGCTTCCAGAGTACTTCTGACTTAGGCATTTAAGTTAGAAAGGGACAAATTGCTGCCTGCAAGAACTAAACTTTTGTTGAGATCTCAGCAATAATAAACATTATTATTTTGCTTGGCCCTACTAGTTAAGGAAAGCTGGCTGAAACTCTAGGAGTTGAATAGTTTAGAACCCACCAAACGGGTCAAGATTGCCGCTTTGTCTAGGATGTAGCTTAGCTCATGTAGACCAGTAGGACTGTTCTCTGAACATCAGAGAGACGTTCTAGCTTCTTAGTTTTATGTAGTACAAGATAAGAGTTGATAATTAAACAAAATTACAAATTTATGGGTCGATTACTAATTTGGAATTCCTATCTTCCAGCTAGAGGATACAATGATTGAAAAGCCTTATCTTTCGCTTTGGATTCGTTCCTGATGGTTGCTATTTTTGATGCTCTTCCTACGATCGATCTCTTGATTTACTTTGCAGCATCGGGGGGACTAGCTCAGCCGGAAAATTTGGCAAAAGCTATTCGCCTCTGGTCGATCGCAAAAACACTTTATAATGAAAATGGACATCTTGATTTAGGGGAATGCTTCAATCCTGCTCAATGGCGCAATTCTTACTTTCCAAATGGTATCCCAAAGCAATCGATCGTCCATACTCTAAGGGAATCGGGAATCAATGTTTCATTGTGGGTAAAGGACTATGGACAACGGTATCCTCAGGCTGCGCAACTATTGCTGAAGGTGATGGAGACAGATGCTTTTTCGGTGAGCGATCGGACAATTCGTAATGATTTTGCAACGCTGTCAGAATTAGGCTGGCTGAAGGTTGTTGGTGAAGGAAAACAGCGTAAATATCAATTGATGTCTATTTTACCTCGATCGATCGCTCTTCAAATTCATCGGGAAGAGGTGAATACACAACAATTGATTCCAAATGAATTAACTTTGATTGCTGATCCATTTTTGAGTCCGATTTTGGGAGAACAGCGGTTCATTTTGGATGTGGAAAATGTGATGTCGAGTGATTTATCTCGAAGGCTAAGTACGATCGTTGACCAACTTAAAGTGCTGTGGCATTGCGATCCAGTGCAACCCGTTCGTTTGGTTTATCAGAGTGCAAAATGCTATCAAGAAGAGTATGTGGTGATTACTTATCCGGTTTGTATTTATTATTGTCAACGTGCGCCCTATTTGTTTGGATTTGGCCAGACTCCAGGAACAATCAATGCTGAACAACCCAATCTAACAGAATGGTATGATTATCGGCTGGATCATATTTTGAGCCTTGAACCGATCGGGTGGGCAGAGGTCCCGAACAGTTGGCGACCGAGGGCTTGGTCAGGAAACGGGGTACCGCCGAGGTTTATGGATAAGACGCCGCAACGGGTTTTGAATGAGGTGGGGGCGGGTTTGGGATTTGAGATTTATCGGCCTTTGGAAAAGTTGCTATTGCGGTTTGATCAATATTTCTATGGTAATTACATTGAGGGGACAGAACGGGAAAAGCTATTTACGGTGATTACTTGGGAACAGGCGGAACGGGTCTGGAAGGGCGATCGGGATGTGCCTGGGGGAAGTTCTTTGGAACAGTTGTTTGAGGGACGATCGCAGCAGCAAACAGATGTGTTTTGTGTGACTGATCATCGGGTGGGAGATAATAATGTGGTGATGCGGATGCGCGCTTGGGGAAATAATGTTGAGGTGTTGTTGCCTTGGAGTTTTCGGGAACGGATGCGGAATGATTTAATAAAGAGTCGATCGTTCTATGGTGAATTGAAATAGGACGATCGATGAATGGGTTTTATTTTTATTTGAATTCATTGAGCCATTGAGTCATTCTATTTCCGAGCTGATGGAGATCTTTTCGACCAAAGACTTTGATTTTTGGATCTTTGCGTTGATGGATTTTGCTGGAGGCGATGTCTAGTTCATCTCGTAGACGATCGGGATAGTCCGAACAACAAACTAAGGCGATTCTGGCTTCTGTGCCACCGAGTTGCTGAGCGCGAGTCTTTGCTTCCATGAGCTTTTGTTTACAGAGTTTGTGGTCTGCGCTGGTGGTGCAAGAAAAGTAAAATAGGTGATAAGACTGCATGAATGCAACATCAGATTCAAATTTGTCGGCGGCATCTTTTCTGTTTGGATCTTGGATGTGAAATGACATGCCTCGATCGTGGATTTTATGTTTATCTGCGATATGTTCAATTTCTGTGAGGACGTGGTTTTCTATCCAAATGCCGTTGAGCCATTCACAAAGCTGAGTGATACTTTGGAATCCTTTGGTTTTGGCGACTTGTAGAGATAGTTGGGTGGTGTTTGCGTCTAGATAGGTTTGACACCATTGTTTTAGGTCTCTGGGCAAAGATTGAATATTGAGGGGTGCGATCGTTTCTAGTTGTGAT
>JAYUEU010000163.1:0-5232 GCA_043739065.1 Synechococcales cyanobacterium
CCTAAAAATACCAGAATTGCCAATAATGCAGCAATAGAACCACTTAGTGTTCCATTTTCAACCATGGTATGGAGCCGATCGCCGATGATGGCAAAATCAAAACTCCGCGTCGCCCAAAACAAACCCAAAATCCCCAGCAGCAACCCAAAATCACCCACTCGATTTGTCACAAACGCTTTCTGACAAGCATCGGCGGCAGCTTTACGATCGTACCAAAAGCCAATCAGTAGATAGGAACACATGCCCACCAACTCCCAAAACACATAGACCTGCACCAGATTTGGACTGATGACAAGGGCCAGCATCGAGGAGCTAAACAAACTCAAATAAGCATAAAAGCGCACATAGCTAGGATCGTGCGCCATGTAACCATCGGTGTAGATCATCACCAACAGCGCCACCGTCGTCACTACCACCAACATCATTGATGTAAGCGGATCTACTATGTAGCCCATCTGAAGTTTAAAATCTCCAGCCGAAGCCCACTCGAACATTCTTACGTAGGGAGCATGACCCCCAAGCTGGCTGGCGAGAATCCCGAAGGACAACACCATAGCCACACCAATCAATGACACCAAGAAACCGGATGCAACGCCTCGCAAACGGTTCGTATCTTTATTGAAAGAAATTAATCCCAGACCGACCAGCATTGCCCCCATCAGCGGCAACGCCGGAATCATCCAGGCATATTCATATATTGCATCCATGCCGATCGTCACTCACAAACTACGAAATGGTTTCAGTTCCTTATTAAGCCTAGCCCAAAGCATTAAAAAGGGGACAGCTATTAAAGCCACCCCCGGAAACTAATCTTAATTTGCAGTTCTATTTCGCCACCGACGACAACACTCTCTCCAAGACATCCCTAACCTGTTCCTTGCGCTTGAGGTCTTCTAGGCGATGCACTAGTTTTCCTTCTTGAAATAGCAGCACTGTGGGTAGATTAGTGATGCGATAGCTACTGGCTAACTTCAGATTTTCATCGGCATTAACGCCCACCAACTTAAAGTTATCGCCAAATTCAGCGCGTGCTCGCTCCAATATGGGATCGATCATTCGACATAATCCGCACCAAGGTGCCCAAAAATGAACTAATACGGGAGTTGATGATTGCAGAACTTCGTCCTTGAATGCCTGCTCGGTGTTGATGCGTGCCATATTGTTAAGCATTTATTAATCTTATTGGGATCAAGTCTAGCAGTCTAGTTTGAGCTTTACTAGTGTTCGATATATTTGCGTCTCCACTTGATGACATGGTTTGCTAAAGAAACACCTATCCAATATTTTTCTCCCTAATATGTCTAATTCATATCGGCTCAGACGCGATCGTAAAACCTCTGGATCCTCCCCTGAAGTTAGGGCTGCGATCGAGCTATTACAGCAATTCACGATAATTGACACAGCACTGGACGCGTCAACTTTAGTAAGCAGCGTCAAAAATTTACCCGCTAAATTATCTCGGGAACTGATATATGAAGCACTAACATTAGTACTGAATGGATCCGAGTATCAACTAATTGGCATTTGTGCTGAAAATCATGCGGAAGGCACGCTAGCACTTCAACAATATCTGATTGCATTTGGTTACGAAATAGAGCCAACCGTTGCAGATCCAGGTCAGTCCATCTATATCAAGTACAACTCTAAAACGGAAGGATGTTACTCAAAACCCTACGACGGGGATCATCGCGGGGTTATTATTTCCTGCCAGTCGTCCTACGATGACGAGGTGAATGAAACCTTTGGACATTTGCCCTTAGATTTATTTGCGTCGTAATTTGCATTACAGACGGCATTAACAACCTAACACCAAAGAACTAGGCTCCTAATTCTTTTGATCGGGCAGTAGCCGCTTTGACAGCTTCAATTAATGCCGATCGCAACCCACGTTCTTCTAACATAGCAATCCCTGCTATTGTTGTTCCGCCGGGACTAGTGACTCGATCTTTAAGTTCACCGGGATGGAGATTCGACTCTTTTAAAAGTTTTGCAGTTCCAAGAACAGTATCTATTGCAAGTTGCATTGCGATCGCCCTCGGCAACCCCGAAGCAACCCCACCATCGGCTAATGCTTCGACAACCAATGCAATATATCCCGGACCGGATCCAGACAACCCTGTCACCGCATCCATCATAGATTCGGGTACTTTAACAACTGAACCAACCGCTGACAAAACTTTTTTAGCCAGGTTAAATTGATTGTCACTCACATGAGTTCCCCGAGCGATCGCCGTTACACCTGCACCCACTTGAGCCGGAGTATTGGGCATCGCACGAATAACAGCCTGCCCTGGAAATGCAGCTTCTAATTGGGGCAACGAAATGCCAGCCAGTATAGACACGATGACGGCAGATGGATTTAATGAATCCAAAATCTGTTGCGTCACTTGAGAAAAAATTTGGGGCTTAATGGCAAGTAATAACAACTCTGAAGCTTCAGCCGCTTTCACATTGCTGCCCGTCACTTGAACACCATAGCGATCGGCTAAAAAATTCTGCCGCTCCACAATAGGATCACTAATCAGAATTTCACCGGCATCAAAAATATTCTCAAAAACAAGGCGAGAGAGGAGCGCTTCGCCCATCATCCCGCCACCTATCATTCCTAGTTTAGTAATCAAAGTTATTTTCTTCCTAAATGTCATAAAAAATAGCGGGCTTACGTACAAACCTTAAGTACAAAAAATGTCTAGTAAACCTTAATTTACAACACCAATTAGACCGCTATCTCAAAACAGGAACTATTGTGCCATACGCATTGGTTCAGCAGACCAAGATGCAGTTGTTGAGGCTGTAGGACGGGTAGTGCGGCTCGGTTGAATTGTTTCATGAGTAGCACCCGCTTGAGTACTGACTTGAACACAACTTGGTGTAAACAAGAAGATACTTTCACCAATACGTTCTTGATGACCATCGATCGCATAGGTTCCACCAGCAACAAAATCAACCGCACGTTGAGCTTGATCAGGATCCATGATAGTCAAGTTCAAGACCACAGACTTACGTTCCCGTAAAGCTTGGATGACTTGGGGCATTTCTTCAAACGTACGAGGCTCAATTACAACTACTTCAGACAGTCCATTAGTTGTTCCAGGCATACCAATCACATTGCTCGCAGTGTTTACTGGGGGAACTTCGGTGCTGATCAAAGGAGTACGATCGCGCAAACGACGACGGGCGCGGCTGTCATCTTCCTGAACAACAGCGGGAGCTTCATCACGGTACAAATCTTGATACTCTTGACCATCCATTTCGTCATACTCGTATTCATAGTCCACAGACTCATTGAACCCGACGAAATCCCGAATTTTATTGAAAATTCCCATGACCAACACTCTCCATTAACAATTGAACGTATTTAAGAAACAAAATAATAGTGAGACAAATCAGGGTGTTCAACCGCTATCGGAACTTGAACAAACTAACAATCTAACTAAATCAATGGGACACACCATGATAACGGGCAGAAAAACAAGATAGAGATTAAAATAGAATAATAGAACATTCTTTTGACAGAACCTATGTACTAAGTTAAGCTCTTTTTCTGAGAGTAAAAATTCAACTGTATTGCAATTTCAATATTTTTCCGTAAGATAACAATCGGTGGCGCACTTCAAAACATATTAAGTCGTTTGCCAAAAATTGTATCTGTCAGGGCTAAAAGAATACTGCAAAACAATAGAATAAATCTACATCATCTTGGAGGATGTAACGGATACATCAGATTCAACCAATTTCTCAACTAGTCTGTCCAGTACAGTAAAGCTCATAAGTCCATTTAGATCCACTGATTAATCATTGTATTAAGCGAGTAATCAATGAGTTCTATTCGTATAGAGACACAATGTGAGTCATGGAACATACGGATTAATGATTGATCAACAAAACTAATTAAAAAGCGTTTAATGGACGCTCAGCAATTGGCTTAATCGGCAGTGGACATAATCTAGCACAAGTACTTAGAATGATCTACTAGGTCTAGCGTTTTTTTTGTTTTTTTAGACGATCGGCGCTAGATGTAGCATCTCTGACCGAAGAGAATGGTACCGGGGCGAATAATTGTAGCACCTGTTTGAATTGCGAGTTGATAATCACTAGACATGCCCATGGAAAGCTGGAGCATTGGGAGACTAGGGATAGACTGGTGGTGAATTTCGGCAGCGAGACGGCCCGCATCAGCAAAGCAGGCTTGCAGTTCATTACCGCTAAGTTGGGCTGGAGGAATGAGCATTAAGCCTTGGACTTGAAGGGCGTTGAGGGACGCTAGCTGGGGGAGCGATCGGAGCAGGTCGTCGGGCAACCATCCAGATTTGGTGTCGTCGGGTCGAAGCTTGACTTGTAGACAGCCTTGGATAATTTTGCCCTGGTCTTGGGCAATGCGATCGATGCGTTGGGCTAGAGCTAAGCTATCAATGGATTGAATCCAGTCAAAATGTTGAACAGCTTTGAGGACTTTATTACTTTGCAGTCGCCCAATAAAATGCCAGATCAAACCGCTCAAATCTTTTAGTTGCTGTTGTTTTTCAATGGTTTCTTGAATTCGGTTTTCCCCAAAGTCCCGAAGTCCAGCCGCATAGGCCGATCGCATTGCAAGGACAGGGACCTGTTTCGTTACTGCTACAATTCTCACTCCATCGGGAATTTGATCACAAAAATGACGAATATGTGACACTTGCTCAAGTATCACTGGATCTGATTCCATCATTTAATTTTCCTCTTGTGGCATCCCAAAAAATGCGAGTAACTCACGATTAACGGTTTGAGGATTTTCTTGTTGGATCCAATGACCACAGTTAGGTAAAAATTTAAGTTCAAACGAGGCTGATACGGAATGGTGCAGATCTTCAGCAATCCGCCGACTCAACACAGCATCCTCTTCACCCCACAACACTAAAGTTGGAGCCATAATCAATTGAGACGATCCCGACGACATCATGGACCAAGTATCCGTAAGCCAAGTTAAGGGCGAAAAAAGCTGACGGTAATAATTCAGGGCGCTGGCGATCGCACCGGGTTGCCGTAAAGCAGCTTCATACATGGCGAAAGTTTCACGAGTAAAAACCCCTTTTCTGACGGCCAAGCCTCGGAACACAGTTTTAACAAAGTCCTTTAAGTTTTGCTGAATTAGCCACCCTGGCAATCCAGGAACCTGAAATGCAAAAATGTACCAACTCCGACGTAACTGGTTTAAATCTTGAATCAAATTGGCTGCGAAGCGTGAGGGATGAGGAG
>JAYUEU010000164.1:0-2930 GCA_043739065.1 Synechococcales cyanobacterium
ATCGTCGCGGTACTGCTCTCGGACAGATGTCTCTTCAGGTTTTGGTTCAACGTTTTTGGCCAACGTCCCGCCCCCGACATTTGATTGTAACGGAACAACATGTGTCCCAGTCATTGCTATTCATTTCGCTTCAACCCTTACAGGTGCGTCGTGTGGAATTGCCCTTTGAACCCAAAGTAATTGCGGTGATGACGAAGGGTTATTTGGTAATAGATCAATTAGGTAGAGGGATTCTATTGACGAATGATGGAGAAGCAATAGCTCAGGTCGCATTGCCCGAAAACCCGACAGCTGCGACGGTGATTGACGATCGGATTCTATTGATTTCTACTTGGTCAGACGGGCTGGGAAATTTGATGGAATTTAATATTGAACCCTTGAAAGATCTACTTTAACGATTTGTTTTAACGTAAGATCGGGAACGCGAAAAAATAACGATTAGATTTGTCCTTTAGAATTCCGCAACAAGCGCGAATAGCCATGATAGTTTGTCCAATCGCAAGAATTAATACCAATACTCCTAAGCTCCAAGTAATCCAAACAGGGTTATCGGGTGGTGGAATTAATCGATCGAGCCATTCGACTAAGATGAAAGCAATAGTTAACCAAATAATGCAGGAGATTAACCAATTAAACGCATTGATTCCGCTCCGATAAACAAGTTTGTCAGGATGCCGTATCTCGTTGGCAGCGGGATTGAGATTGATTAGGACAATTGTTAGTGGCATCCAAATAATTAGCACAATTGAGATCAAAACAATAGCTGTAAGCCACACCATACCTGTAAAATTTGCAGAATGATCCCAGTCGGCTGCGATCGCCAAACTCCCAATAAACATAATGTTGCCTAGGTGCGAATTCCCAACGCTCAGCGCTAGACCAGAGGCAATCGGAATCCACAATAGCGCCACAATATGACAGGCAACAGCGTTGAGTTGAAGATTTAGATGCATCTCAATGGGGACGGTGCGGGGATAAGTGTCCGGTATAATCCAGAATACAACTAGAATTAGAGACTAGAGTTAGATTCCATGGCTAGGCTTCCCACTTTAACTTACGATCGCGGTACTTTGATCCTACATCCACCGCCTAAAGGTCATGCCTGGGTGGAATTTGCGACGTGGGACGATCGGATTGAAAAATTCAGAATTCCGGCGATGCGATACCGGGAATTGGTGGCGACGCTGAACCAATCGGGCACAGAAATTATTGATAAAGCCCGAAACTATCAAGAATTCGAGTTGATTCCCGTCGTCGAACGTCAACCCTATCCGCACCAATCTGAGGCATTAGTTGCATGGAAATCAGTGGAAAAAACAGGCGTAGTGGTGTTGCCAACGGCGGCAGGTAAAACCTATTTGGCTCAATTAGCAATGCAGGCGACCGGGTGCAGTACGTTGATTTTGGTGCCGACGTTAGACTTAATGCATCAATGGTATGCGACGTTGTTAGCAGCGTTTCCAGAGGGCGACATTGGTCTATTGGGCGGTGGATCTCGCGATCGTACGCGTATTTTGGTCTCAACCTATGATAGTGCGGCCATTCATGCGGAAACGTTAGGGAATTTGTATGGATTGTTGGTGTTTGATGAATGTCATCATTTGCCAACCGATTTCAGCCGGGTGATTGCTGAATTTTCCATAGCGCCCTTTCGATTAGGACTTTCGGCAACCCCTGAGCGCAGTGATGGGAAACATGAGGATTTAAATCGTTTAATTGGTCCAGAAGTCTATCGCAAAACGGCGGAAGAATTAGCGGGCAATACCCTAGCGGAGTATGAGCTATTACAAATTCGAGTCACGTTATCTGATTCCGAACGCGATCGCTATGATGAATTAATCAAACTACGAAATGAGTTTCTTCAGCAATCTAAGATTTTCTTGGGAACGTTGAAAGGTTGGCAACGATTTGTTAGTTCTAGTGCCCGATCGAAGGCTGGACGACGGGCGATGTTGGCACACCGGGAGGCTCGGGGAATTGCCTTTGGGACTGAAGGGAAATTGCGGGTTTTGGAGACATTGCTGGCGAATCATTATGGCGATCGTTCGTTGATTTTCACAGATGACAATGCCATGGTGTATCGAATTTCTCAAGATTTACTAATTCCTGCAATCACTCATCAAACTCCAGTAAAAGAGCGTCATGAAATTTTAGCGAAGTTCCGATCGGGTGAATATGGAACTGTTGTGGCATCGCGGGTTTTGAATGAAGGGGTTGATGTGCCGGAAGCGAGTGTTGCCATAGTGCTTTCAGGAACGGGATCAATGCGGGAACATATTCAACGATTAGGCCGAATTTTACGTAAGGGATCAGTTCCGGGAAAAGTGGCGAAATTATACGAAGTGATTGCAGAGGAAACTAGCGAAGAAGGAGTATCTAAACGGCGTGGTGGCGATCGATCGGTTGAACCCACTCAATTGACGGTCTTAGATGGGGCGAAGGACTCAGTCGGAAAACAAAAGCCGAAGCCGGGGCGATCGACCTACCCAAATGCTCGTCCCAGAGTGCCAAAAGCTGCCGAGACGCTGGGGGATTGGGATTGAAAATAGGGTTACTTCAAAATAGATTTAAGCCGTATTGATTTTACTAAATTAAATTAACTAGAATCATTCAAATTCCGTGATCAAATTGCCTAACCGATCGAACAATGTTGTGTGAATAACTAGATCAAAATTTGCATATTTTTTCACATAATTCTGAGCCTTATAATTAATTAATGTCACCAAATGATTGAACACTAATTCTGCAATCCCTGACGAAACCAAAAAACGATGGGCTTCCTCGGCAGTTTTACAGTCTAAAACCATCGCCGCGATCGCCGCACTGCCACCACATCGAATCACCGCCGCACTTATGATTTCCAGTTTTGCATCGGCTAAATGACTTGAGGTATTAAAAATGCCACCTGATAACTTAATCAACTTCCCTTG
>JAYUEU010000165.1:0-4417 GCA_043739065.1 Synechococcales cyanobacterium
GTTGTAATTTTGCTACTGAGTTCCGTACCTTCTAATAAACTATCGGCTAGATCGCGTTTTTGTTGGTGCAATTGAACAATTTTTTCCTCGATCGTATTCTTAGCCACAATTCGATAAATCGTCACCGGACGCACTTGTCCCATCCGATGAGCACGATCGGAGGCTTGATCTTCGACCGCCGGATTCCACCAAGGATCCATATGAATTACATAGTCTGCCGCCGTCAGATTCAACCCTGTGCCGCCCGCTTTCAAACTGATTAGAAATACATCACCAATGCCAGATTGGAATGCATCAACTCGCTTTTTACGTTCTTTCATAGGCGTGCTACCATCAAGATATTGATAGGAAACATTGTGTTCTTCTAAATAGTCTCGAATGAATGCTAAATGATCTACAAATTGGCTGAATACCAATGCCTTATGGTTGTTTTCTAAAAGCTCCGTGAGAACTTCTCCAAACATTTGAAGCTTCGCACTTGGGAGAGCAATCTCAGGCTTAACTAATTGTGTATTGCAACAAGCGCGTCGCATTCGCATAATTTCGGCCAGCACCTGCAAATGCTTCTGTCCCGCCATTGCATCACTATTTTCAAGTTTAGCGATCGCTTCTCGTCTTAGGGCTTCATAGAACACCATTTCCGGTTGGCTGAGTTCTACTTGTAATGTAATTTCTGTACGCGACGGTAGTTCTGTTAGCACTTGGTTTTTAGTACGGCGCAGAATGAACGGCTGAATTAACTTACGCAAACGATCGCGCACTTGTTTATCTTGTCCCCGCTCGATCGCATTTGCATAGGTTTGATTAAACTGATCCAAAGAACCCAATAATCCAGGATTGATAAATCTAAACAAGTTCCACAATTCTCCCAAATGATTTTCAATGGGCGTTCCCGTTGTCAATAATTTAAAGTCTGCTTGTAGATTCATTGCTGCTTGCGATCGTTTGGTGGCAAAGTTCTTGATCGATTGTGCTTCATCCAAAACAATCATTTGCCAATGTACGTTCGCTAGCATATCCGCGACTTCTTCTTGTTGGAGCAATCCATAACTGCACACCACCAAATCAAAGGGCTTCAATTCATCAAGAACCGTCTGCCGTTTTCCGCCGCCAAATTGTATTGTATTTAATGTCGGGGCAAACCGTTGGGCCTCACTCATCCAGTTCATACAAACAGAAGTTGGTGCGATCGCGAGAATCGGTCCATCGGGCGCACGCTGCAACATGACAGCCAAGGTTTGCAAAGTCTTCCCGAGTCCCATATCATCGGCTAAACATGCCCCTACGCCCCATTTAGACAGCCGAGACATCCAAGTGAACCCTTCCACCTGGTAATCGCGCAATTCAGCTTGTAAGGTGGAAGGTAATTTTGGCTCGTAGGTTCGCAAGGATTGAATGGTCGCCATCTGTTCTTTCCAGGCTTTGTCTGCTTCCACGCTGCCCATATCCTCGATCCAATCTTCCATAGCGAGAGCAGCGAGTTTGTTGAATCGAATTCCTTTTCCATGACTTTCAGAATAGGCGCGCATTTCTTCTAGACGACGGCGGAATTCTTGGGTTAAGGCTAAAAATTGACCTTCGCCCAAAGAAATAAACCGTCCGGTTGATTGATCCAACAGTTTTAATAACGCTTGCATTTCAATAACGCTACCATCAGGAAGTATCAATTCACCATTCAGATTAAACCATTCATTTTGGGTTTTGAGTTTGATATGAAAATTGTTTTGATCGACCGTTTGCTTAACCCGCATTTTCTCGCCTTGGGGCCATTCTAAAATCACCCGATCGCCCAATGCCTGTAATTCCAAAAGCAGTTCCAGCGAGGCTTCTGGTGTATCAATCACCCATTCTCCATCCGACTCTTCCCACCCTAAGAGTGATGGACATTCCTTGATAATCTCCTTGGCTAGCTTCTTTTCTTCTTTGAGTTTACGAGTTGTTTGCAATCGTTTACCACCCACTTCTGCAATCACATTTTCACCGCCGCTGCCAGGACGATAGTAAGTGCCGCCTTGTCCGAAGGGTGACGATAATAGTGTCATTCGTAATCCTGGGCCGGAAGGAAGAAGATGGACATGAGGGGTCATTAATGCGATGACTTCTTCTGCATCTGAAATGTCGCCGCCAATATCTGAATGTACTGTGACCAAACCGGATACACCCCCGATCGCAGCTAATACCTTATCTTTGGCTGATTCTGGAACTTCTAAGCGATTTTTGGTACCGAGTAATTCACTAATCCGGCGATGTTCGGGAGTGATTTCAATGACTTTAATGCGGGTTGGGGTTTCTTTACTGAGAACAACCTCAACACCGCTGGGCAATTCAGGTTCAAATTGCAATACTAATTTTGCGTCTTTTTTCTTAATCACCCGCAATTCAGGAGATCCTTTGATCAATTCAACCGCAATCCCAGGCGAACTTTCCCAATACACTGAGGGATGGCCAACTAATGAGATAAAAACCCGATCGTCAAAACAATAGTCCACTTTTCCATAGTAGTTATAGCGATTTTGCGCATAGCTGGTTGTAATGTGAGCGCATACTTGTA
Organism: Synechococcales cyanobacterium; assembly: GCA_043739065.1. Taxonomy (GTDB): domain Bacteria; phylum Cyanobacteriota; class Cyanobacteriia; order Leptolyngbyales; family Leptolyngbyaceae; genus JAAFJU01. The sequence continues at coordinate 2,552 of JAYUEU010000165.1, forward strand.
AATCATGAGTCGTTAAATAGGGAAAATCAGCAGGAGCGGCTTGCAAACGTTTTAAGGCGATCGAACGACCTTTATTCCAAACGCCTTTTGCATTCTGTGATTGTTCACGAGGCTGCAACGAACTACTTTCTAAACTTGTCAGAGTCCAAATCAATCGTGTAGTTTGAACTTTAGAACTTGTTCTGGTAGTAGATTGGGTGAGATTGGCTAGGGCATTTAGGCAAAGTTCCCACGCCTCTTGCGCATCAAGAATAGGTGCGATCGGTTGATATTGTGTCCCTTCTCGGAGAATAGCTGCGGCCTGAGACCAATCCCGCGTTGAATCTAATTTGGCTAAGAGTTCAGCGGTTTCCATCGTAAACCATAGGTATCCGGTACTTCGAGTTCGCGAGATAAAATCTTGAAGCGGGGCAACTAGACGCGATCGGGCTGCATCAACATCTGCCCAATACATACATAATGATGGAATTAAAACATCCCAAGGAGTATCTGGATATTCTAAATCTGCGGCAAACAGAATTGTTTTTTTAGCTAATGAACCCTGTTTAAATTGTAAAAATGCTTCTAGAATTCCATAGGTATTTGCAAAAATCCCCTTTTGTTTACGCGCTATTTCGCAATAGTCCAGAGCTTCTTGAAATGAGTCGTGGGAACCTTCTTGAATTAATGCAAGAATGAACAATAATCCCATTTCATCATCAAAAAAGATTTTACGTTTACCGACAATTTTCCGGTGGGTTGCCAAACAACCCCGATAATTAAGTAATGCCAGAACTAACCGTCCTTCTAGAAAATCAACCGCGGCTTTTAACGGATAACCATTATGTTCAGGTGGTTTTTCAAAAGCAGCCATGGTCGTTATGACTTCTTCAATTTCACCACAACCCAGCATCAGCCGACAATATAACAATCGTTTCCAATCTAATACCTCAGGCTTTAGACACTCTTGCCGCAATAACTCAACTACCTCTTCCGCTGGAATCAAATCCTGCATTGAATTTTCTAATACCGCTTTCAATACCCGATCGTACCAATCCGGCGACAGACGCTTCATCCACTCTGCATCACAAGGATTATTTGCAAATCCCGCAATACAAATAGAAGGCGTTAGAACTTGTCTAACTGAGCTATAAGCATAATATTCATCAAACAATTTATCCAGCGCCAAAACCGGATCTTGACGATATAAAACAATACGAACTTCCCGTAAAAAGCGCCCTTCACTATTAAAATATCGAGTCCCACCACTAAATCTTGTTGTGACAGGTAAGTAGTGATACATCGCTTCCACCATTGAGGCAAAGCGCTTTTTAACAACTGCATCCCGTGTGGCAATTTCTCGAATTAAATGAGGGCACTGCACACCCATCATTGTGGTTTCTAATAGCTCTTTGTGAACAAGAGACAGCAGCATTTGGTCATTAAATGACTTGGATGAAAACGGCCTGCCTGATATATCTCGAATACCTATGCGCTCGGCACAGGATAGTAATGTCGCACGAGGCAATGGTTCACAAATGACTGAAGCAAGTTGAACTAACTTTTGTGCCCGATCGTCCAATCCTTGATACAACTCAAGCAGTACTGCGCGATGTTCTGCAATTGATTCAGGAGAAGATATCATGGAACAGAATTAATCATGTGAAAAGAGTTCTAGGATCATAGCCTATCTTTTCCAAACGTGAAGCCTTTAGGCCATTGATCTTCTAAGCCCTACCAAGGTAAGCGAGTTCCATCCCAAGAGAAAAATTCACCACTATCCTCTATAGTTAATTCCGTCATCACTTTAGAAAGTTGCTCTACACAACGATCGACCGAAAACAATTTCTCCGGAGCAACATTGCGCTGAAATGGCTGAGAAAGTCT
>JAYUEU010000166.1:0-3878 GCA_043739065.1 Synechococcales cyanobacterium
ACCTAGATGCCAATAAAATCGAATATCCTCCGAAGCCATCACCGCTTTCGGGAGAAATTTTGACACGTTAGCCAACGACTTGATATCCACATGACTGCGATTAACCGGGACTGGCGTGAGCGGCGTTTGTCCATCGTTAGCGTAAACAATCGTTGGACCTTGAACCGTATTTGGAATGGGATAAACCGAGAATTGGGTCCAGGCGAGGGCCATACTTACCGCGATTAAGGTCGAAATTCCAGCCAATCCATAAACGCCCATTCGGAGAAGGCGCATGTACCAAATCGGCGGATCGTAATACTCAACTTGCACCGAGCCTTCAAGATCCGTCGGCGCAAGATTAAGAATGTCGCCATGGTAGAGAACACTCGATCGGAGCCGTTTTTTACCCTTATAAATGCCGTTAGTTGAATTTTCATCCCGTATGACAAAGCGTTGACGACCGGGAATAATGCCGAGAATTTTGCGAGGTTTCCGATCGCGACTAACCACGGCATGAGTTGTACTGACAACCGGATTGGCAATGACAATATCAGAAGTTTTAGAACTACGGCCTAAGGTAAATTTTTCGCCCAACAGCGGGTAAACCTGAGGGTCTGCATCATCCGGTCCCTGGATTCGGAGTTCAGGAACCCGGGCATTTTCTTTGAGCTTAATTTTGGCGAACTGAATGCGATCGGCCCCATTCTGCATCAACCGAGTGAGGATAGTTTTAGGACGTTGAGGAGGTTGGTTCATGGAGATGGGGCGATCAAGTGTGCTCTATTTTAAATCAGTATTCCAGGCTAGGAACCTAAAAAATCGATTGGGATCCGATTTGAGGCAGATAGAAATTGATAAAAATCCCATAAACCTTAAATAATTATAAAAAAATCCGTCGCGGATGTAACGAAATAATGAGACGATGAGAGTAAGTAGAAAAACTCATTGCTTTAATCAGGAGAATAAATCTGTGGCTAAGAAGACAATCGCAACTCTAACGGAAGCCGACTTAAATGGTAAGCGCGTATTTGTCCGTTGTGACTTCAATGTTCCCGTCGATGCCGATCGCAACATCACCGACGACACCCGCATCCGGGCCGCATTACCCACCATCCAAACCCTCACTTCCAAGGGCGCAAAAGTCATCTTAGCCAGTCACTTCGGTCGTCCAAAGGGCGTAGACGAAGCCCTTCGCCTAACTCCTGTCGCTAAGCGTCTTTCTGAGCTATTAGGCCAAACCGTTGTCAAAACTGACGATTGCATCGGCGACGAAGCAACAGCCAAAGTCGCGGCGATGAACAATGGCGATGTGGTGCTGTTGGAAAATGTTCGCTTCTATCCTGAAGAAGAAAAGAACGACCCCGAATTTGCTAAAAAGCTAGCCTCCGTCGCAGATCTCTATGTCAACGATGCGTTTGGCACAGCTCACCGCGCCCATGCCTCCACCGAAGGCGTGACCAAATATCTATCGCCTTCCGTTGCAGGTCTTCTGGTTGAAAAAGAATTGAAGTTCTTGCAGGACGCGATCGAAGATCCAAAACGTCCGTTGGCAGCGATCGTTGGTGGATCCAAAGTCTCCAGCAAAATCGGCGTAATTGAAACCTTGATTGACAAAGTTGACAAGATTTTCCTAGGCGGCGGCATGATTTTCACCTTCTACAAAGCACGCGGCATGTCCGTCGGTAGCTCATTGGTAGAAGATGACAAGCTAGAACTCGCGCGCACCTTAGAAGCAAAAGCAAAGGCAAAGGGCGTACAGTTCTTGTTGCCAACGGATGTCTTGGTGGCCGATAAGTTCTCTGCTGAAGCCAACACCCAAATCGTCTCTGTTGATGCAATTCCCGACGGTTGGATGGGTCTAGATATTGGTCCTGACTCTATCAAAACCTTCCAAGCGGCTTTGGCTGATGTCAAATCTGTGATCTGGAATGGACCGATGGGTGTGTTTGAGATCGATAAGTTTGCGAAAGGCACAGAAGCGATCGCTCACACGCTTGCTGAACTAACTCCAAAGGGCACTACTACGATTATCGGCGGCGGCGACTCGGTAGCGGCAGTTGAAAAAGTGGGTCTCGCGGACCAAATGAGCCATATCTCGACGGGCGGCGGCGCAAGTCTTGAATTGTTGGAAGGGAAGGTTCTTCCTGGAATTGCGGCCTTAGACGAAGCGTAAAAATTCGCTGATCATGATTCTGTAATCTAGTTCAAACTAAAAAACGATCGGCATCTACATAAGTGATGTTCGATCGTTTTTTAGTCAGTTAGCTCTAAGTCAGAATTTAAGTTAAAAGTCTTCAAGCTGGTCAACCCGTAGCCAAATATTCGGGGTGGGCACTTTGCCAAATTTCACAAACGCATAATCATCCTTAATATCCATCACCTCGCCCGCACTCTCAAATAAGTAAGACGGGAATCGAGAATCACTAGCTTGGGCTTCTAGGCTGCCTTCAAGCTTTTCACGAACGACCTTCACCATTCCACCCTTTTTGATTGCCATAGCATTTCTTCCTTCTAAACAACTTAGTAAAATCCAATCATCAATGACAGACGATCGCCATCCAAGGAAATCAAAACGGATGGCAGATCATCATAATCTTCCATCCGTTATATTGTCTAACCAAATCCGATCGTGAAGCTTGTCAAATCCATTCAACACGACGATCGGTTAAGCCTTACTCAACCGCTTGAGCATTCAATTGTTCCTTGAGTTGCTCAAGAACCGAAGCCCAACGAGGATCGGGCTGGAATGCACCGTTATCAGTGCTAGCACCACCGCCACCACCTTTGTTACCACCGCCGCCGCTACGGTTTCCACCACCACCTTTGTTGCCACCGCCGCCGCTACGGTTTCCACCACCACCTTTGTTTGCGCCGCCGCCAGTAGCAGTTTTAGTGCGGTTTGCAGCAGAGATTGGAGCCGGAATATTATTGGAGACAGGTGTAGCCGGAGCATCTCCCTCAGCTTCTTTAGCACGGGGAAGCGCCTTTTCAATTTTCAAGACTGTTTCTTTGACGGTAACGCCATTGAATTTTTCAATAAATTGATCGGCTTCTTCATCGGTCTTAACCGTGACGAATCCAAACCCACGACATTTTCCAGTTTTACGATCGGTAATCAACTTAGCGGAAGCCGATTCATCCCCACCTTCAGAGAACACAGTCTCCAAATCTTGGCGAGTAATATCTTCAGGCAAATTGCCAATATATAGACGGACGGACATAATTAACTCTCCAGACTTTGATGGTGGAAACCTGATATCAACGAAACCTTGATCTATACTTTGCGCTTCTCCCATGCCCTAAGCCGTCATATGCCGTCCAAGGTTAGAAATTTAAGGTTAGAAATTTCATGGTCCTAACGCTACAGAATAAAGTAGCACGCTCTTTGCCGTAGTAATAGATTCCAAGTCGAACAGATTTATAAAATTCTGTTCAATTGCTAAACTTTCTTTAGATTTACAGAGGAAATAATCACAATCAACACAATTTATAAAAAACCAGCCGACATAACTGTGACTGGTCGAGCTTGCTGTGTTGGGAGGAGAATGATTTACCAAGCTCCTTGTAAAGAAATGTAACATACTACTTTACAACAATGCAATCGTGTAGAGGAAGCAATCGTGTAGAAGAAAAATATGGTTAATCCGATCGTGTCTATCTTACTAAACTGCTAGGAAGCAATAGAAGCCAATTGCATAGAGTGAAAGCTATTAAGGGTGAGGTGAGATGCTTTAGATCTATTTTCCTTGGAGTAAAAACTGGCTACACTAAAGCAACTACACTAATAAGTAGGAAACCCTCGCATAATTTACGTTTAGAGCTAACTCTATGTCACTCATCACAACGGGCGGTAAGATCTCACGAGATCTAGAAACTCATGGCGCATTGGGCGTATA
>JAYUEU010000167.1:0-1805 GCA_043739065.1 Synechococcales cyanobacterium
CTGCGCCACGACTCAATGTCAGGTTTACTTCGGCACCAGCGGGGTGACGACGGCAACAGATAGCGCCATTGCCAGCACCCGAGGCTTAGTCTCAACCTATAACGACGAACTTGTGGATGCCCTATATTCCTCGACCACAGGCGGTATCACGGCCCCATTTAACGAAGTGTGGCGTGGTAAACCTCGGTCCTATCTGATCGGGAAAGTTGATGCGGTGGCGAATGTGTGGAATTTGACGCAGCGGCCTTTATCGGATGAAAACAATCTGCGAGACTTTATTAAATTAAAAGATGGCTTCAATGAGTCTCAGGAATCGAGTTATTTCCGTTGGCAAACCGAAAGTTCGATCGACACTCTAACTCGTGATATTAAAAAATATCTGCAAAGTATCGGGAATCCTTTAGCTGGATTTAGCCAGATCCAGGAAATTCAAGTCATGGAACGATCGTCCGCCGGACGGGTAGCAAAAATGGGCATCCAAACGGATTTGGGCGTGGTTGTCCTTGAAAAAGACGAAATTCTTCTAGCCTTTGAAGCTCCAAATAGTTTGTTGTTTTACATTGATCCTATTGTTGATGCGAGTCGCAATTTAAAAGGCTACAAATTTGTGGGCGGTGGGTTTGGTCATGCGGTGGGCTTGAGTCAGTTTGGATCTTATGCTTTAGGTAAACGAGGATTTAGCTACGATCGGATTTTGACGTTCTATTTCCCCGGTAGCCAAATTCAGCCTATTTCACCTAAGCTTACATTTTACCGAGATCCGACCTAATCCTAGGATTCCTTTAAGGTCTCTAGTTGGCCAAGTGATGTTCCACCAGAGACACTAACTTATCCGTCCATTCATTGACCATCGCCATTGTTTGCGCCTCCACCATCACCCGAATCACTGGTTCTGTCCCCGACGCTCTCACCAAAATTCGCCCCTTATCGCCCATCGCTAATTCCGCCGCCGCGATCGCATTCACCACAGGCTGACAACTTTGCCAATTGAGCCGTGTGGCCCGATCGTCTACCCGCACATTTCGCAAAACCTGAGGATACGTCTGAAAACTGCCATCCACTAAGTCGGCCAAATTCCCGCTCGACCGCTGCACCAAATCAGCCATATGCAACGCCGTCATCAACCCATCGCCACTCACCCCAAAACGCGGACACAAAATATGACCCGACTGCTCACCGCCCAACGCCGCACCCGTGGTCACCATTTCTGCATGGACATATTGATCCCCCACCGCCGCCCGAATCAATGTTCCACCCAGCTTTTCCCAGGCCCGCTCAAACCCCAAATTTGACATTACTGTGGAAACAATAGTGTGATCTGGCAATTGTCCCCGCTCCAAAAGCTGCTTCCCCCAAAAATACAAAATATAATCACCATCCACCGTCCGGCCTTGACTATCCACACACAACGCCCGATCGGCATCCCCATCAAACGCCACGCCCAAATCCGCATCGTGTAATATGACGGCATCCCGCAAATTCCCTAAATGGGTCGAACCACAATTGACGTTAATCCGATCGCCATTGGGATTCTCATGCAGCGCAATCACCTTCGCCCCCAGCCGCTCAAATACATCCACCGCCGTCCGAGTCGCGGCACCCCAGGCTAAATCCAATACTATTTTTAATCCCACAAATGGTGTTGCAGACTCCTGAACTAACGGTGCAACCAAATGACTCAAATAGCCCTCTAGTAGCTCAGGCCGATAGACATGTTGTCCCCAAACATTATCGCCATGGGTTGATTCAATATGCAGATCTCCCCGAATAGCTTGCTCAATTCGCTGTTGTAAATCCGGTGCTAG
>JAYUEU010000168.1:0-8852 GCA_043739065.1 Synechococcales cyanobacterium
CTGGCAATCCAGGAACCTGAAATGCAAAAATGTACCAACTCCGACGTAACTGGTTTAAATCTTGAATCAAATTGGCTGCGAAGCGTGAGGGATGAGGAGCGCTCAAAACCGCTAATCGATTTAACATGTGAGGAAATTTTTGGGCAAATCGCCATGCGATCGCCCCACCAAAATCATGGCCGACAATGTGCGCACGCTTATAGCCCAGATTTTCAATCAGACTATTGATGTCGGATGCTAATGTCGTTAGGTCATACCCTGTAGCAGGCTTGTCGGACTGATTATAGCCTCGCAAGTCTGGCACGACAACTTTAAAATGACGGGCCAATACGGGAATTTGATAGCGCCAAGAATACCAGAATTCTGGAAATCCATGAAGCAAAATAACTAAATCGCCTTCGCCCTGAGTTACGTAGTGCAAACGAATGCGATTAGATTGGATAAAATGATGTTGTAGCACGGCATCATCCGACTAGTTCAGCTTCTAAATCTATTAATGGCGGTCGTATGACTGCATGGATAGGAGTTGCCTTTTCCATTAACATATCTTGCGATTGGCTCGGGAATTTAGAAATATTTTCTAGCTCCTGAAGTTGACTAATGGCTTCGGCTCCTTCCAGCTTCATGAGTTCACGATCGTCGCGCATCTCAGTCCAAGTGATTCCATAATCTGAGACCAAAAAGCGAATCAAATGGCTATCGGCCAAACTAACCATAAACGACGCGCTATTCATTTCGCCACCACAAGTATAGCAAGACGCAATGTAGCCTTGATTTTCGAGGACAATAGCCAATGCCTGAAGGTTCATAACCAGATCCTTCACAAATTGACTGTGGTGTTGAGCAAGTCTTGTGAACACAATAAAATCTCCGTTCGTCTTATCACAACTCTAAAAGAATTATTTAAGTTTCTTAATATACCCCGAAATTGCAATCCTGCAACCTAAGTTTAAAAAATGTTTAATTTCGATGATGCTATCTTGCTTTATGCCTCCGCATGATAGTTGCGTCCGGAAAATTGATGAGTATCAACAATAACAAAGGTTAACCCTCTGTTTCTAAACCAGGATCTCAGTCCGACAAAACCCACCAGCCAAACGCTGGACCTAGAAAGCGCACCGTCACCCAGAATGCAATCAGTATCCCAATGCTAACCCAAGCTCCAGTCGTGGTGATGGAGACAAATTGGTTAGCTTGCTGACGAGTAATGCTTGTCCAAGGAAGAATTTTCTCTTCAAGACGAGCTTGCTCAGCACGTTCAGCTTTTAGGCGCTGAGGAGATTTTTTTTGTTTCGGGCGATCGGAGTTTGCCATCTTCAGACTCTGGGTCAGTTGGTGAGTTCAGGTGAGTTCAATAGTAACGACCTTGTGAACTTTTTCCTGATGTGAGCAGGTAAGTCAAATAGACTATCTCAATCATAGCGGGATTGAGAGAACATACTACCGATCGTCTCCGCTGTCATCCCAATTCTCATTCCAGCGATCGTCCAGATAATTTAATCGAGCATAGGGACTGAGTGCAGCAAGTACCTGAGTGCCGTAGATACGGTGGATGACTCGGCTATCTAACAGTGCAACTAAACCACGAGCCGATCGGACCGGGAACACAGCCCGTTGAAGTGCCATGAGCGCAGTCGGGAGTAGATACAAGCGAAACCAATCCTGTCGCAATTGTTTATAGTCTTTCACGCGGGCGGCTACTAGCGGATTTTCCAGAGATGGCATGGGTAAGGTCGCAATCACAATACAGCGGGGCACGCCTATTCCGGCTTGTTGAAGCTGACTCCATTCATCCCAACCTGCAACCAAAATGCCATTTTCAACCTCAGGGATTCGATCGACTTGAACTCGTGATCCCCATTCAGCCGCGAGAGTCGCACCGACTTGAGTTCGCAATGGGGTGTCGCCCACTAAAATAACGACTAAACCCGCTGCAATGTGCGATCGCGAGAGAATTTGGCGAAGTTCGGCTAGGAGTGCGGGTTGGAACTGAGGCGTGTTAGGCATGGGAATACGATCGGGCTGGTAAAGCTGAACGCAGGATTCATGACGCGGGGGAGAGAATTTTATGCAAGTTAAGTCATCCAGACCGTGAGTTTGACGATAGGTATCAGCGCTGGCATCAAGATCCAGAGCGCTACCAATGAGGACGGTCGGTTGCTGTTGCCAAATCGATCGTAGAAGTAGGGCAAGACGAATGGGGCTATGCTGGAGGATAAATGTCCCGGATTGGCGATCGACTTGGGCCGACAATAATCCAGGATCATGGGTGTGAGCAGACGATGATTCTCGAAGTAACTCTCCATTAGAAAAAATCGGTGGGCGGGGTATCAGACGATTCAGCAGTTCACTCCAGGGTTCGGTGAGGGCGGAATGGTGATGAAGCTGAGATAGTATTTCGTAAATTGGAAGGCGATCGTCATTCTCTAAAACATGGCAATTATAAGGATTAGCAGGATGTTGGAAGAGACTATGAGTGATACGAATCCGGAGGTCTCGGATCGTTTCTCGAAAAGATGGATGGGACAACATCAACTGATCCCAGTCTTGCCCATAAATTTTCAAGCTCAAGACTTTTTGGACCCAACTATCAAGATCATCCATGCCGTCAATCAGGGTCAAGATGCCCCTTGGAAGAATTTTTTGAGCTTTGAGTCGGTCCTGTAGCCAGAGTTGCGGCGTTACAAAAGAAAGGCCAGAAAATTCCGTCGGTGTTGAATTGGAGGTAATGATCTGGACTGACTTCGACACATCCAGCCACTGTTGAAGGCGGGGCAACTCAACTTGCAACAACCATTGCTGAACAGATTCAGAGGCAACAACAATAGCAGGGGCATCCCATACTAATAATGGCATCAAATAGCTCAATCGGTAAGGCGCGGCTGATCCAGATTCTGTCCCCGTCTGTATCAGAGCACTGCGACCAAGACGTAAGGCCCGAGCAACTAAGCGGGCCATAGTGAGATGGTGAGTCCAGTGAGAATAGCTCTGTTGCCGCAGTAAGGCGCGTAGTTGTTGATGCACTTCAACTTCAATCACAATTGAACTTCGCTCAATAATTAAAGACCAAGGAATATCCGAATTAAAAACTAAGGAATACTCAACTAGCGACGGCCACGACGGCCACTGCCAAAACCGGACGACCTAGAACTCCGACCACTGCCAAAGCTGCCAGACCGAGGTTGGGACTGTGTTCGAGACCGCGTTGTTGTTCCGTTTTTCAAATTACTTGATCCAAAACCAGATCCGGTTGAACGATCGCGCCCAGTCATATCTTGAGGTGGCTTAGCAGTGTTGCCTCCAGTGGTACCCGATCGAATGCGGCCATTACTACGGAATGCTGTGCGGTTCTGTTCGACGGCGGGAGGCTGCTGATAGCGCTGTTGATAGGTATTGACAGCATCGCCATAGGTCCGTCCATAGCCGCCATACCCAGACATGAGACCGCCAGATTGGAACTGAGGTGGCATGTAGTATTGGGGCCGAAAGAGCATACTGCCGATTGCCTGCCCCGCCAAACTGCCCGCTACGGATCCGGCAAAGGGTGACCAAAAATTCGATTCTTGACGCACGATGGTGGTTTCATTACGCCCGGTGGTGGGATTCACTCGTTCTTCAGAGACATTATGAACATATTCAAGTTTGAAGTCTTCAGTTAAATAAAGGGAGGGCTGTTGATTTTCAACTTTAAGATAGGATTTTTTACCGTCTTTAATTTGTTCATCAGTCAAACGGGCCATTTGGAGTTTGCGCGTTTTAAAACTTGCAGTAGGGGCATTCAAGAGCATCAAAGAATATTCCCCGTCTGAATCATCGAAGGTCGCCTGTTGAACTGGATATTCACCGTCAGGAATCGGAGTCTGGGATGCCATCGGAGCACCACTTTTTTGGTCGCCAGATCTCACCTCTGCGGGCATATTTGTATCTGGCACGATCGTAGGTTCAGATGAAGCACAGGCCGTGAGGGCGATCGGGAGCAATAAGACAAGAATATATTTTAACAACATAAAAACACCATTGATGAGGGAAATTAGCAAAACACAAGGGGGAAATTCAATAACAGACTAGGTTATGCGGAAAAATACGCTCTACAAAGGAATAAGTTCGGGAAATTGCTGCATCAAGTGGTCGTCCGTTAATACATACCCCATTTGATCTGGAGAAAAATTAACTTGAATCGCTCGTAATCTTTGCTGGGCCTGAAGCGTGCAAATTTGAGTCAATCCCTGGCGCAGAGCTTCAACGTTAGACAAATCTGTTTCCAGATCGGGAGCTTCACCTTCTAAAGCCAACGTCAACATCACCACAACATTAGGAGTCATGGGAAGCGTGAGCGGTTGCTGGGGATCATCCGAAGACTGATCCGTCTCACTCAGATAGCGGCGGGTGGAATCAGTAAATAATTCATTCAAATAGTCGCTAGCCTCTTCTTCGGACCAGAAAACGTCGCCTTCATTGTGAACAGAGGACCAATTGGTTTCCCGTTGAAGTAGGCTTTCACAAATTTCGACCAAAGACTCACCCATGATGGCTAAGTCTCCATCAGATTCGATCGCATCTTGGGCCGCTCGATTCAAAACACCTAAAAGGGTTGTCGATTCTGCACCGATCAAAGTGATGAATATCCGAACCACGACAATACGACGTTTGCCAGTTAAAGAATTAAATCGATCGGTCCAAGAACTCATAAAGATTTTTGGGAAATAGCTGACTTCAATTAGTCTAAGACGGTTTTTAGGGAAAGGCTACTTCGGGTTTCTGGAAAAAGATCAATAAAAAAGGAGGGACATTGCCCTCCTCTAAATCCGGAATCTAGTCCGGTGTCATTGAGTCCGCCTTAATGTGGCTCTTTTAATCAATTTCCGACCCAATCACTACAGTGCATCATCATCCAACACAAGAGAAGACGTGTCATCAATTAACTCATCATCATCCACAACAGGAGAGAATCCAGCAGTGAGTTCTTCGCCGACAACAGGCGCTCCGAAGCTCTCAAAGCTAAAGGTTGGACGATCCTCAAAGCTGTCTAGACCATAGGCCCGCGCCGTCCGATCGTCCACAATTTCAGACATTTCCATCAGGTCATCATCCAGCACATCGAACGTCAAATCGACTTCCGGAGTCCCTTGATCTTCGTAAGCATTGAAGCCTGTTCCCGCTGGAATCAAGCGACCAATGATGACATTTTCCTTGAGGCCACGGAGCCAATCAGATTTCCCTTCGATCGCAGCTTCCGTCAAGACGCGAGTGGTCTCTTGGAACGAAGCAGCAGAGATAAAGCTGTCGGTATTCAGAGATGCTTTGGTGATACCTAACAAAACAGGAGTGTACTTAGCTGGAGCGCCGCCCGTGATGGACATGGCTTCGTTGACTTGCTCAATTTGATACATCTCAACGAGTTCACCCGGCAGCATAGTAGTATCACCACCATCATCTACCCGTACCTTAGAAGTCATTTGACGGACGACGACTTCAATGTGTTTGTCGGAAATGGTAATGCCTTGGGATTGATATACCCCTTGGACTTCATTCACCAACAGGGACTGAACCACTTGCAAACTAGCCAGAGCAGCTTCGTAGGTGCCGAGTCGTTCGACTTTTGCCATGAACAACGTTTCTAGAAGCTCGTGGGGATTGGCGGGTCCATCCGTCAACCGATCGCCCGCCGTGACGCGATCGCCATCAATCACAATAGATTGTTGACCAGGTCCAATCGGATATTCCGTAATCAAGCCGTCATTATCGACTACTTTGATTTCCACGGATTCATCATCCCCGTAAACCACTTGAGCTACGCCATCTTGACGAGCCAAAACGCCAGGTTCTTTAGGCTTACGCGCTTCAAGAAGTTCTTCAATCCGAGGCAAACCTTGGATGATGTCTCCAGTTTTCGCCCGCTCAAAAATCAGTAGCACGAGATTATCACCCCGTTGGACGAGATCGCCATTGTCGATGTGCAAGACGGCACCAGGGGATACACGATAGGGGCGAGCCGATCGCATTTTCACCTGATTTCCAGATACCGAAATAACTTGACCAGATTCGATAATGTCATCATCGGCCACCACCAACTCATCCACTTCAACCGTGCGGCCTTTAGTTTCAACAGTCACGGTATCGGCTTCACGCACTACTAGAATCCGGCGGATCGCTTCTCCATCTTCTCGGATTCCTTGAACAACTCCAGTTTCCTTACAAAGAGTTTCGATGCGCGCAACTACGGAACCTGGCTCGATTTGATCGCCGTCTTTGACTAAGATCCGCGTACTCGTCGGGCCTTGAGTCGTATCAGCAGGGACATCACGACGAACAACTAGGGATTCTAGAATCACCAATTGAAGGCGCATCAAATCATCGCCCAACGTTTCATCTTCTAATAGTTCGATGTCTGCGGCAATTTGATTGCCCTCGTGGTCTACATCCAAAACAAGTTGGGTGCGGATCAGATCAATACCTTCGATCGATCGGACCCGTTCACCATCTTTGTATGCTGTTCGCTGAATCGATCGCAAGCGAATGCCCCGACCCGATCCAGGACCAGATACGGATTGTTTAGGTGCAGGTGGCTCGTCGGGAACTTCAAATTCTTCAACAGGACGCAGAAGCATTGCTGGCCCTTCGGGGGTTTCGACGAATTCGGCATAGCGCAACTCAGTCGCTATCAGTCCCGGCATGATTTCTTGGCCAGGGCTAACAAGAGTCGCTTCACGGGTGACTAGACCATCCAGGCTATCGACCATGTGTAAGTCACCCGGTTTGACGACAATCTCTCTCAAGATGTCATTCTTCTGGGTAACTTCGACAATTCCACTGCTTTGACAGAAGACTTCCTTAACGACCTCAGTACCCGCTTCAACGAATTGCCCATCCTCAACCATCAACAAAGAAATATCCTTGTTGACTTCATGAGACTCTTCAGGAACCCAAAGAATCGTACCGCCTTTAAGAATTTCGTACCCCTGTTTTGCCTTGCCGCGTTTGCCGACTTCGAGCCCCGAGAACTTGATAATGCCACCGGTTTTGGTCCGATACCGATCGTCAATCAACTCAGCAACAATTTGGCCCGCTGTCACTTGGCTTCCGGGAGCGGCCTTAAGGGAATAGACCTGACCGTTAGTAATTTCCATACGGTATTGATCTCCACCTTGGTGGGTCTCAATTTTACGAACCTGAGCTTCATCCAACAGCACAGAGGAGGTAATGATTTGAATCTCACGCCCACCTTTACCCTCACTGCCTTCTGGAAGCCGGACCATGCCGCCATTTTCGGTGGTGAGTTTTGTTTCAGCAATAATGCCACCGACTTCTACAGCATCACCATTTTTAACCGTCGGTTCAGCCGCAGGCGGAAGGTTATAAACATCACCAGATAGCACCCAGATCAAGCCGCCTCGTTGCGCGACGCGAGTGGTGTTGCCTTGTCTATCTTTTTTATCTTCTGGAACCACGTCGGCAAAGTTAACTTCACCCGCCAGGTGGGATGACACGTCCATTGCCGCTTTTTCAGTGGTCTTGCGCGATCGTCCAGAAAGCGGAACTTCAGTCAGAATCTGACCTTTCTTGACCTTTTGACCATCCCGAACCATGACGGTCGTACCTTGCGTGAAGGTAAAGGTCTGATCTCCGTCTGGACCATCTACAGTAATTTTATTGTTAACATCTGTTGAAGACTCAACGGTGTAGACATCTTCCCCGTGGCGGGTTCGGAATGTCCGGACTTTGAGCTTCTTGCCAAACTTAACGGTTCCAGCAAACGGCGCTTTATCTTGACGAGCAACTTCACCCGTAAACACACCACCCGTGTGGAATGTCCGCATGGTAAGCTGAGTTCCCGGTTCACCAATAGACTGAGCGGCGATAATCCCGACTGCTTCACCGATGTCTACAAAGTGACCATGGGCTAGGCTCCAACCATAACAAAGTTGGCAAACCGATCGGGTCGATTCACAGGTAAGGGGCGATCGGACTAGGACTTCAGAAACTTTAGCCTCACCGACTCGTTCCGCCATTGCATCAGAAACAGCCTCGTTCCGAGAGACAATCACTTCACCCGTTTCAGGATGAACAACATCTACAGCAACGACGCGACCCAACAGACGATCTTTTACTGGAATCAAGACTTGATCATCATCCATCATGGCTCGAACGGGAATGTTCCGCGTAGTGCCACAATCGATTTCACGAATAATCATATCTTGGGAAACATCCACAAGACGACGGGTCAGATACCCGGAATCCGCTGTCCGCAATGCCGTATCTACCAATCCTTTACGGGCACCGTAAGAGGAGATAATGTACTCAGTTACAGTTAGTCCTTCTCGGAAATTTGTCTTAATTGGCAAGTCAATGATTTCCCCTTGAGGGTTAGCCATCAGACCGCGCATTCCAACGAGCTGACGCACTTGGGAGATATTTCCCCGCGCACCAGAGAACGCCATCATGTAAACAGAGTTCAAGGGATCATTCGATCTAAAGTGCTTAACCACTTCGTCCTTAAGATCCTCGGAAGCTCCATTCCAAGTATCAATCACCTTCTGGAATCGCTCTACTTCAGTAATTTCACCGCGTGTATACTTCTCTTCCGTCACTCGAATGGTCTCTTCAGCCGCTTCTAGCAAGGCTTTCTTAATGGGCGGGATTTGAAGATCATCCACAGAGATTGATACGCCAGCTTTGGTTGCATACTTGAAGCCCATCTCCTTAACAGCATCAGCCATTTGGGCTGTTCGGGCTGTTCCATAGGTCCGAAATGACCAAGCGACTAAGTTCTGAAGCTGCTTCTTGTTGATGACCTTGTTGCGAAAAATTTGCTTAGGCTGCTGCTCTGCCATGGGTGCCCCACCGGAATATTG
>JAYUEU010000169.1:0-3128 GCA_043739065.1 Synechococcales cyanobacterium
CAAGGCAACGGCGGAACGTTGATGCCCGATCGTTCGAGTAAGTCTTGAAAATATTGAGCATTTTTTGGAGAGTTCTCCTCCAATGGACAATGCATAAAAAAATAAACTGTTTTCCCCTGATTCAACCAAGTCTCAACCTGTTTCACCCATTCCATTAAATATTCGGTATTGCGATCGAGAATCGGATGGCTGATGTATCTCACAAATGCTGTTCCCGCTGTGACGATCGGTTGTACTGGGAGATTAGGCTTTTTGTTTACGGAGTATTGTTGAGGATTATCGTTTGCGTTGTAAATGGGGCGGGTGTCGAGCAGGACTCGATCGATTTGATGCATTCTCAACACTTGATTTAACCGATCGCGATGATCAGTTTCAAACCAAGTGAGATGGCGAACTTCGAGAAATAATGGCACCTGGGTCGCGGATCGCCAAGTGGATAAAAATAGTTCTAAATCGGTAAAGTGAGCTGCACTATAACTCGGAGGCAATTGCAAAAATAATCCCCCCAACCGATCGTCCAATCCCTGCATCAGTTCAAGAAACTGAAAGGCGGAGGGTAAATAGGGCATCAAGCGACCGTTGTGAGTGACGGATTTAGGAAGTTTTGGAAAAAATTTAAATCCCGGATGAGTTGCCGTTTTCCAGCGTGTAACCGTCTCTGGCGAAGGAATCGAGTAAAAAGTCGTATTACCTTCTACAATAGAAAAGCGATCGCTATAACATTTTAAAAACTTCTGCACAGGCGTTTTCGCGGGAAAGAGATTCCCCAACCAATTTTTGTAGCCCCAGATGGCCAGTCCTAGGGCAAATGATGAATTGTGCGTCGGGGAACGATGCTGAACCATATCTGAAGCCATAATTTGAAGAGAATAAGTTACATTAGCGATATCAAAAGATATTCCAGCACTCAGGATTTAATCATGTCATCACGGGATTCGATCGGGACCGTTCGCGAAGAAGCCACCGGGTTATTTAAAGAACTTCAATCTCAAGGAACATTGCTAGTTTGTATAGTGATTGTACTGTGGGCGATCGAATTAGCAAATAGCTTGATGAATAACGCATTAGACAATTTTGGCATTCGACCTCGAAATATTGTGGGATTACAGGGCATTCTATTTGCACCATTTTTGCATGGCAGTTGGCGACATTTAATTAGCAATACGTTTCCATTGGTGATCTTGAGTTGGTTGATTATGGCCAGAGATCGCAGTGAATGGATTGCCGTGACCGTTTTAACGGCGATCGCGAGTGGTCTTGGAACGTGGCTATTTGGCGGAGCATCAACAATTCATATTGGCGCGAGTGGCGTGGTCTTTGGCTATTTTGGATTTCTGGTGGCGCGGGCTTATTTTGAGCGAAGTATGGGTTCGATCGCGATTTGTTTGTTAGTTTTGGCCCTGTTTAGCGGGATGATTTGGGGGATTTTACCTGTCCGAGTCGGCATTTCATGGGAAGGTCATTTATTTGGATTATTGGGCGGAATTGCAGCCGCTTGGACTATTGCAGCCCTGAATCGGAAGGTTCCATAATGCTGTTTATAATGAGGAGTGGCCGCAAATCTGAGAGAATGGAAATCATCCGATAAGATAGAGTACTGCCAGTTGTCAGGTTTACTATGCGTCTACCCGAAGAGCCAGATCATCCCTTTCAAATTAATATTTTGCCGATGATCGATGTGGTTTTTGCGCTGTTGACGTTTTTTATTATGTCAACATTGTCATTAACCCGATCGGAAGGATTGCCTGTGAATTTACCCGGTGCGCAGACGAGTAAGACCGTCAATCAAGAGACTCCCCTAGTGGTGACGATCGATCCTCAGGGGAATCTTGCCCTCAACAAAAGCACTATTGATCTCGCGCAATTACGCAGCAGCATTCAAGAACAACTGGCAAACAATTCCCAAAAAACAGTACTCATTCGAGCCGATGAAGCGGTGACGCACGGTAAGGTGGTTGCGGTGATGGATGCAGTGCGACGGGTTCCGGGCGCTAAACTTGCTATTGAAACGCAACCGCTCAAGAATTAGGGCGATTTTCCAGAACCCTTAATCGAAGAAAGACTCGATCGCCGATCGTTCAATACCTCATTCTGCAATTGCTCAAAATCTGGGATCATTTCACCATAGTTTTCACCACAATGTTGGCGCATTTTTGTTTTGAGCTGTTCCATCAATTCGATCGCTAACGGAATTCCAAGCTGCAACTGTTCTAAAAGCTCTCGATGTTCAAAAACCTCTTGGGGCGTGCCTTCTAAAACAAGCTGACCTTGCTCCATCACAAAAATCCAATCTGCCCATTGATACACGAAATCCAAATCATGACTCGCCAAAACTACAGTCGTTCCACCTTGGTGAATCTGTTCTAGTTGGTGGACCAATTGACGAGTATGACGCGGATCTAGATAAGCTGTGGGTTCATCGAGCAGCAACAAACTCGGCTTTAAAACCATCACATCTGCGATCGAAACCCGTTTTTTTTGCCCCAAACTCAGGTTATGAATCGGCTGATAGGCCAGCTCAACTAAATTAAATTCTGAACTAATCGCTTGGACCCGCTGAGCAATTTCAGCATCAGGTACGCCTAAATTATATAAACCATAGGAAATATCTTCTTCAACGGTTGAGGCCACCAATTGATGTTCTGGGTTTTGAAATACTAACCCTATCTGTTGTCGCAGGGACGTCAGATAGGAGCGATCGTAGCGAATAGGGGAACCCTTAAAACGAATAGCCCCGTGGCTTGGTTGGTATAACCCATTTGCTAATAGAAAAAATGTCGTCTTGCCACAGCCGTTCTGACCAATCAATCCGCATCTCTTGCCTGCCGGAATTTTTAGGCTGAGATTTTGAGTTGCGGGTCTACGACTACAAACATAACCGTAGACCACATCATCAAATTCGAGAATCCATGAATCGCTCACAATAGTCTAACTACGTCTAGTCTTAACTTTAGTCGCCAGTCCGAGTTTTTCTAGCAAACTAATTGTCATCCAAACCATATCCAATTCCCACCAGTTCCAACCAAATCGCGCTGAAGACTGTACTGCATGGTGATTATTATGCCAGCCTTCGCCGAACGTCAGTAACGCCACCCACCAATTGTTCGTGGAGGTGTCTTTAGTGTTAT
>JAYUEU010000170.1:0-10067 GCA_043739065.1 Synechococcales cyanobacterium
TTGTGGAGCGGGGGTCGATGCCCGAGTGGTTAATGGGGGCGGACTGTAAATCCGCTGGCTACGCCTACGCTAGTTCGAATCTAGCTCGGCCCATCCACAGTTAGCCTATGTAGCTCAGTGGTAGAGCACACCCTTGGTAAGGGTGAGGTCATGAGTTCAATCCTCATCATAGGCTTCAGTCATACCAAGCATTTAAAAGGGTTGAACCGCTTAAACGGCAGGGTTCAGCCCTTTCTAGTATCAAAGTACTAAGGTGTTGTTGGGTGCGGTTGGGTGTGATTAGGTGAGTTATAAGGTGCAGATTGGGTGCAAGCTTTAGATTCCCAATTTTGGTACCTGAGGGCGGTTGACCATGTGCCCGTAAACCTTAGAGACCATGGTGGTGTCTTTATGTCCTAGGAGATAGGCGGTTTCGGGTAGCGTCAAGCCCTGGTCAATTGCGTGGGATGCCATGCTGTGACGGCAGTTGTAGGGCGGTCGATGACTTACTCCGGCTTGCTCTAGGACTTTTTTCCAAATCCTTTGACTGAAGTTATGGTCATCGATCGCCTTCCCCTTGGGTCCGGTGAAAATCAGGTCATGGGGCTTGCTCTCAGTTGAGTTACGACCTTGCAGCATCGCATGGATATTTTTGGGCAAATCCAGAACGGTGATTTTCCCATTCTTCCGAATCTTGCGAAGACGTTTTGAACCTTCCCCGGTTCGGCTTAGGGATTGAGAAATTGTAATGGTTTGTTTGGTAAGGTTGATGTCTTTCCATTGAATGCCGATCGCTTCAGATGGCCTCAGGCCAAAGGTGAGCAGCACTAGGACAAAATCGTGGTAACGGGAGTAATACGGGTGTAGTCGGAAGGTAGACAGGATGCGATCGATTTCATCCAGACTGAAGGGTTCGCGGTGCTGGGTTTCTTTCCCACTAGCCTTAGAAAATTTGATTTCGGTGAATGGATTAGTTTCCATGGTCCCTTGCTTGATGCACCAATGACAAAAGGTTGTGAGCATTTTGAGATTACGGTTTGCGGTGCTGGGAGATTGGCGAGTCAGTAGGAAGTTTTGAAAGTCTTTTGCATCCTGAAGGTTTTCTACATCCATCTTATGTATGGTGAGCAATCTCAGAATGGTCTGGTATCGGTTCGAGAGAGTTTGAGGCGATACGCCGTGCCTAACGCGGGATTATTGACCGCGCTCGATCGGGTTCGTGCCCGTCGTTGTGCGATTCTTGGCTTTGGTGCTAATCAAAAAGCTGATGACCTGGACGCTTCGATTTTGGCGGTACTTCGAGCCGGGTATGAGGTCAAATTACCCGACCAATAGCCGATCGGGACGACGAAAGCGCTCAATAGACAGTTTTAGGCTGAAATCGAATCCGTCAACAGATTTTTTATTCGCGAGCGATTTATACGAATGAATGTAATATAATTTATTTACGAAAAATAACTTAACTCGTTTGACTCACAAAATTCGATAAAAATGAGAGGCAACGCATTTTGAGTCACATCCATTGAGATCTAACTCGTTTGACTCACAAAATTCGATAAAAATGAGAGACAACGCATTTTGTGATAAAAATATTTCATAGTATTTTTATCAAACTCAACAAGACTGGAGTTGCAGAGCGATGGAACCCAATCTAGCCAATGCAGTGGACTATCATTACGAAAAATTTCCACCCAATAGTCTTGACTACAAAAAACTAGTACCTCCATTGATGAAAGCGACTGATGCCGTAGCTCGCTATGATCAGATGTTGAAGAATATGCACAACAATGAAATATTCTTGGCACCATTAAGGAATCAAGAAGCAGTTATTTCCTCAAGAATGGAAGGAACTGTGAGCACGATGGATGAAATCCTGAAATACGAAGCAGACTACGACGGTGATTTACCATTAGACACAAATGTTAGGACTGAGGTTCTGGAAACAATTCTCTACCAAAGAACGTTGAAAATGGCCCAGAAAAATATGGGAGATGGGTATCCTCTATCTCAATCTTTAATCAAGACTATGCACCAAGGATTGTTAGTTCGTGGAAGAGGAGCTTCAAAATCTCCAGGTGAATTTAAAAATGAGCAAAATTATCTTGCTGACTCATCTAAGAGAAAAATATTGTTTATCCCGATCAGACCTGAAAGCCTGCAAGATGGTTTAGATAGACTATTTCAATACATCGACAACACTGATGACGTACCATTAATTAAAATAGCTCTCACGCATATTGAGTTTGAAGCCCTGCACCCATTTAAGGATGGGAATGGGCGGATAGGACGTATGCTTATTACATTGATGCTATGGTCTTCTCAACAAATATCAGCGCCACACTTTTATGTTAGTAGTTATTTAGAAGAAAATAAAGATTTATATATAAGTGCGCTGAGAAATGTTTCCGAGAATGATGCTTGGGACGACTGGTGCGTATTTTTTCTAGAGGCAATTGAGAATCAGGCAATTAGGAATCTTAAAATTGCGGAAGAGATCCGATCATTATATGAGGAGATGAAACTTGTTTTTTCAGACCTATTATCTTCAAGATGGAGTGTTAATACGCTTGATTTTATATTTACCAATCCTGTATTTAGGAATAACAAATTTACGGCAAATAAAGATATACCGCCTGGAACTGCTGCAAGATTTAGTAAGATACTCTTAGAGAAAGGTCTTCTTACGCTCTTGGAAGAAGCCTCTGGTAGAAAAGCAGCCTTATATTCATTTGAACCACTAATGAAACTTGTTAGAGTTTAAGCATTGATATTTTTATAGGAAAACTCGAAGGGTTGAGATCTGGTAGGTTAGATCTATTCACCACATACCCGTAATTCTGCACAATCATACGGGTATCAGCATGACCCAATAGGTAAGCAATGCGAGTTATACAGATGCCTTGCTCGATCGCATGACTCGCTACAATGTGCCCTGTGTTATGGGACCTCTGGCATTCAATACCCTGGAAATCCAGAATCGTCACCTACGCTTTTCTGAAGTTTTCATTGGTCGATCGCAAGTCCAATCCAGACTACGTTACTCCTTCCACACATAGCAGACGAGATGGGGTAGTTATCGCCCTGCCTTCAATACTTACGCTGCTGTGAGCTTCAACTCTGGAAAGGTGGAACGATCGCGGATTGGTCGGTGAAATTGAATGAATGGAGAATAACCGATCGATCGGGTCCATTACCGAAGTTCAAACGCTGAAAGGCTTGGTATTCAAGGGGAATAGCGTAAGCCCTATCGTCTCGTCGGTCATCATGAGAGCTAGGAGCCTCTCTGCACAAGGGTTCTAGCCCTTAACAATCTCAAATACAGGGGGGCTTTTAAGATATGCCTGTCCCTTGTAACCTATGTAACCTTATTTTTATAAAAAATAGATAATTAGGTTACATAGTAAGAACCGCACTGAATAAGGCTTTGAGGGTTGATGTAACCCATGTAACTCATGTAGCCTAGTTTTAAAGTTTTAAGGCATGACTTCGATCGCATCACCTCGCTCAAAAAATAACCCCGCCATTCTTTGGGCGAGGTGGTGAGGTGTAGTTGGATGCCTAAAAATGAGTTATAAGGTGCAGATTGGGTGCAATCCATCAAACCGATCGCCGAAACCGTTGTCTGAAAACAGTTGATTACACCCTTGGTAAGGGTGAGGTCATGAGTTCAATCCTCATCATAGGCTTCAGTCATGCCAAGCATTTAAAAAGGTTAGACCGCTATTGCAGCAGAGTCTAGCACTTTTGGGTTTGATAGGATTAGGGTATCATTTGGTGCCAGATAATATGAAGCGCCTAAAATTCTAATTAGTTCTAATTTCGGTGCTTGTGGGTGGTTAACTATGTGCCCGTATGAAGTGGACGGAATAGGGGGAGCCTTGGGTTTGGCTCGATCGGTTCTCGACCCATTATAGATTCTCTGGATTGTCTATTCGTACGTTTCAATCTCTCAGTTGGACCCATTGGCGCATTAGTTCAACACGATAATTGTATTGATTTTCTGAATTGAGTTGAATGACATCGTGAGTGAGGAGGAGGTTGAGGGCTTCGGGCATGAATGATGGTTTGATGAGATTATTGAGTTCAGTTTCGGTGGCGGGGGAGAGGGCGAGTTGTTTTAGGATGGCGAGTTGGGTTTCTGCATGGGTTTCTTGGGCTTGTTCCCAAATAGCGTGGAAGTAGGCGGTGCCGTCCCGGAAAAAGTCTGGATTGGTGACGATCGCGGTGACTTCTGCTTCGGTAAATAATGGTTCGATTTCGCGGTTTTCTTCAAAGCGTTGACGGTTGAAGTTGGAGACTAGGTTTTGACAGATCAATTGGATTAGGTAAGGTTGGCCGCCGGTGAGGGTGTAGATCAGTTCTATTGCTTCGGGATTATAGTCGATCGCAAAGTCTGGGCTGGGCTGGGTAATTAGGCGGCGGGCGGCGGTGGGCGTAAGGAAGCTGACGGGGATTTTGCGGACGTTGCCGAAGAGGGGATTCCAATAGTTTTGGGTCATTTCTTGTAAGGTGTGGAGTCCGGCGAAAGCGAAGATAATCCAATGGAAGTCGGTGAGGATGCCGCGCCAATGGCCGATTAAACTGGGTTCAAAGTATCCGTTTTTGATGCCGTCTTCGATCAGTTCAAATTCGTCGATCGCGATGATGAATCGATCGTTTTGGCGGTGGGGTTCGAGTTTTTTTAGGAAGCGTTTGAAGGATTGTTCGGGGCGATCGAAGTCTGTTATTTGGGGTTCGGGGTTTGCGGTTTGGAGATGGGGCGGGAGGTCGTCGTGGATGGCTTGGGCGAGGTTGAAGATGAGTTCGGTGGTGCTGCGGACGTTGCCTTGGGTTTGGATGTTGAAGTTGATGATTTTGGTGTTGTTTGAGAAGCGTCCGGGGAGGTTGCGGAGGATGGAGGTTTTGCCCATGCGGCGATGGCCATAGATGACGACGGATTCGAGTTGGCCGGGTTTTGTCCAGAGTTCTTCGAGGATGGTGAGGATGTCTTCGCGTCCGACAAAGAGGCTTCCGGTGACGGGGGGACCGACGACGTAGGGGTTTTCGATCGGTTTTTCTAGGGTTTCGCCTCCGAGTTGGCCGCCTTCACGGGTGATGATGGTTTGCCATTGGTCGATGATGCGGAGGAGGAGTTTTTGTTCGGGGTAGTTGGGATGGATTTGGTCGGTGACGTAGGTTTTGAGTTGTTCGAGTTGGTCGTTGGCGATGAGGATGGCGTTGCGTTTGTTGACGGCGCTGGAGACGATGTTGGAACGTTGGACTTCTTGGCTGAGGTTGGCGAGGGTAGAGAGTGCTTGGATGACAGTGGGGCGGAGGAAGGTGTCGGTGGGGTTGAGCCAGGTGAGGTGAGTGGGAGCGGTGGCGATTTCTTCGGGGGTTGTGAATTGGAGATAGGTGAAAATATTGCTGATGGATTGGCGAACTTCTGTGCCGTAGGTGTAATTTTCGAGTTGCGGGTCGAGATTGATTATTGAATCATATTTGATTTGTCTTAATAATTCATTAATTTCGATTATTTCTGAGAGTGAATGGAATAGAAAAAAGAAGAAGATGAGTTCTTGTAAAACGGGAATTGGTTGGCGACGGAGATGATTGCTAAATAACTTTAGTAGATTGCGATACAGTCCAGTAAGGAATTCGCCATTATTTGATAGTGATGAGTCAACTAATTTAGCAAAAATTAGTTGACGTGAAGAGATGTTGTATTTCCATTGATAGGGTAAGATCGGTGCTTGTGCATAACGATCGAGTTCTTTTGCGGTGGCCCAATAGTAGAGCGTTTCGATTGGTGCCGCAGAGACTTCTAAGTGCATCCATCCAGCGTGCTGAACCGTTAGGGCTTGGAACGGATTACCGATAGTCTGTGCTAAATAAGATAATCCTTGGGTTGGGTTTCGATGCAATTCAGATGCAAGATATTGAGTCGCTTTTGGCAATGGTAAGACTCCTAATTCATCCCAAATTATAGAATGGGAATTCAGGACTCGTTTTGGGATTAACAGACTTATGGATTCTATGAAATAGAACGGTAATCTTATCGCGCCCACTCCGATCGCCACGCCTCCTGCCACATCTGCTGTTGAGCCTAACATGCCTAGAGCTACACCAAACGCTACAACAAACGCTATATCGAACGTCATACCTCCCGCTAATACAAACGCTAATCCGAAAATAATGATGGGTAGAATACTAAAACTAAACGAAGTGTTGAACGGAAGGGTTAATACTACTACGCTTCCTATTAGGCTAATCACTATACCCAACGAAATATTTGTCGCTACACCGAAGGCAATACCGAAAGCTACACCGAAGGCAATACCGAAGGCAATACTTGTCACCACGCCTAGCGTCACACCGATCGCCACTAATTGAGTACCAGCTTTAAGTAGATATAAAAAATCATGAAGTCGGCCAAAAATCAGATCAATATTGAAATGGCAAACAAATAGAAATATCCCAGATATGAATATTAAACTAAAAAAAAACGGTGACACGATTGAAATCAGAGACAAGTCACAATATGATTTATGTCGTATTCCAGCAACAAAATTTTCCCAGCCGCCTTCACTTTTGTAAATCTTAGGACTCGCCTGATACAAGTAACACTTCAACGCCGTCGGACGAAAGAACACCCAATACAATACCAATCCATAATGTCTCGGATTCAGTGGATTCAGGCATTGGGGAAGTTCGCCGTCGTAGGTGGGAAAAGTGGGCATTAGGGAATTAAGTAATGAAGAATTTAGAAGGGATGGTCTATGACGAAGATGGCAACAAATACTCGATAAACGATCGACTTGTCATTATCCGAAATTAAGAATTGATTGAACACTACCTCAATAATATTAGATTTTTCTAGCCACGATCGCCTCATACAACATCCCCGCCGACTGCTGTAATATTCCTGGAATCCCCCCGCTATCCTCCCAGAGTTTCTCAATCTGTTGTGATGTGAAAGGATTACTTTCTAGGGGCAAGTGCCAATTTATCCAACTCTCAACATCACGCTTTGTAAACTTTGGAATATCCATTCTGCGACAGATGCCATAGAGCGGAGAATCATCCCCTGAATGATCCGGAAAGAGTTCCGACAAACAGGTCTTACTACTAATCAGCACAATCAATAATCCCGCATCAATCAACCCTCGTAACTGTCGTCGTTCCGATCGATCGAATCGTCGCCCATCGGTCCATTGTTCAATATCATCCAAACAAACAACATGTTGCGTCCCTTTCAAAGCCCGACTCAACGCATGTCCCCGCTTTTCTGAATCAATTCCAAGCTCATGACACAAAGCCCCAAAGAAATCCTGAGAATTCTCCACCTCTCGTAAGTTGAGATAGACAAACGTCCCAATCGATCGTTTGATTCGGCTTCTACCCACCACGCAAATCTGCTTCAAAATCGACGATCGCCCAATTCGGCTTGGACCCACCAAATTACAGCTACACCCCTGATTCAGCATCTGGATGACTTCACTCAACCAAACCTCACGTCCCACAAATGCATCAGGATCAGCGATCGGTAAGGTTTGCATGAACGGATTCGGCAGATAAACTTTCGATCGAGCTTGAGCAACACTTGGCGACTTCGGCGGAACTTGTTTGGTGTAGGAATTTTCCGTCAACTCCAGCCCAAAGCCTTCCATCATTTTCTTCAGAGTGCTATAGCTGACCGTCTTGCGATCGAGAATCTTCGTCACCGAATCATTATCCAGACTCGCCAATCGCGCAATTTCAGAATAATTTCCAGCTTCTTCCATCAGGGTCTCTTGAATTGCCAATTGCAACCGATCGTGAGCCTCAGCCGTCAGTAAACAATACTTCTTCGATTCACCGACCACAAACCACCTCAGTCGCACATCCGGAAATCCCACGACTATTCTACGACGGTTTTCAAAACTTGCCGATCATCCCCACCGATCATCCCCAGCCCAGCTTTTGAAGCGCCTTATCGTGAAAACAAGTTGAAAGCGCGCCCAACCCAAACGCAAACCCTTCAAATTCAAAATCATGAAAACCAACAAACTTAAACTCGATCGTGAAGACTCATGGATGCAGATTGTAGAAGCGATCGTTCTCTTCCTTGCCACTTGGCTAAACCCACAGGCTGGCCTTAGCATCTTTGCTCTGAAACTCTGCTTTCAACTGCTCAAAACTCTCCGTCATCACCATCGTAAATAGCATCTAGAGTGAGGGGTGATGGAGTTTGTTTTACCCCAACAACACCCAACACCCTAATAGTCTAAGCTTCCTTCACCTTCGGACGATGCGTCGAAACAACATGCAATTCTTTGAGTTGTTTGTCTTCAACACTAGAAGGGGCATTGGTGAGTACACAGCGGGCTTGTTGAGTCTTGGGGAAAGCGATCGCATCTCTAATAGAATCTTCACCTGCTAGTAGCATCACCAACCGATCCAGACCAAAGGCAATTCCTGCATGGGGTGGTGTGCCATATTCAAAAGCTTCCAATAGGAACCCGAATTTACTTTGTGCTTCTTCATCGGAAAGACCGATCGTAGTGAATACTTTAGCTTGTAAATCAGGTTGATAAATCCGCAAACTTCCACCTCCGATTTCATAACCATTCAATACAATGTCATAGGCTTGAGCACGTGCTGTGGCAAGGTCGTGTGCATCTTCGGGGAATGGTGCGGTGAACGGATGGTGTAATGCTTCGAGCCGTTTTTCGTCAGCATTGTATTCAAACATGGGGAATTCGACGACCCAGAGTAGATTGTTTTTGTTTGAATCAATTAAGTTCATTTCCTTAGCAACAAACTGACGTACCCGATCGAGCGTTTTATTTACTGTGATTACGTCAGCAGCAGCAAATAGTAAAAGATCGCCCGGTTTTGAATTCGTGCGTTCTAGAAGTTCTGTTTTTTGAGCATCTGTCAGATTATCTTTGATGGCTCCGATCGTATCAATTTCACCATTGTCCCGAACACGAATATAGGCCAACCCCTTCGCGCCTGCCTCTGCGGCCTCACGGAAAATATCGCCGCCTGGTTTGATTCTCACATTGGAAATGGCATCGTTACCGCCGGGAATGGGTAGAACTTTGATAATTCCACCTTTTGCCACGGTGTCAGAGAAGACTTTGAAACCGGAATCTTTGAGCAAATCAGAAACATTTACAAGCTTTAAATCATAGCGAGTGTCCGGCTTGTCGCTGCCATATTGATCCATGGCTTCTGCATAGGTCAAGCGTGGGAATGGACGAGGGATATCAATGTTCTTAACATCTTTGAAAATGTGGCAAATCAGACGTTCATTTAGATCGAGAACTTCTTCTTGATCCATGAAACTCATTTCCATATCAAGCTGGGTGAATTCAGGTTGCCGATCGGCCCGTAAATCTTCATCCCGGAAGCATCTCGCGACTTGGTAATACCGATCGAATCCGGCTACCATCAACAATTGTTTGAACAACTGGGGCGATTGGGGCAATGCATACCATTCACCGGGATTTACGCGGGAGGGAAGAACGTAATCACGGGCACCTTCGGGGGTAGATTTGGTGAGAATTGGGGTTTCGACTTCCATGAAGTGTTCTTGGTCTTCAAGAAATCGGCGTGATGCTTTGATGACGTTATGACGCAATTGTAGGTTTTTGCTCATCCGATCGCGGCGCAAATCTAAATAACGATATTTCAGCCGTAATTCTTCTTTGACGGTTTCGGTTTCGGAGCTGGAGACTTGGAAGGGGAGCTGTTTGCGGACGGCGCTAAGGATTTCGATGTCGTCGGCGTAGATTTCAATTTCGCCCGTGGGGAGTTTGGGATTTAGTGATTCTTCGGGGCGTTGGCTGACTCGTCCTGTGACTTTGATGACGTATTCGTTGCGAATTCCTTCGGCGATCGGGTGGGACTGGGGCGTACGATCGGGGTCGCTGACAATTTGGACTGTACCGTATTTGTCGCGCAGGTCGAGGAAGATGACGAATCCATGATCCCGGCGGCGATCGACCCAACCGAAGAGGGTGACGGTTTCTCCGATGTTGGCTGCTCGAACCTGTCCGCAATAATGGCTACGCATATGACTAAATCTGGCTTCTGACTAAATTGAAAACTTTCCCATTATG
>JAYUEU010000171.1:0-12246 GCA_043739065.1 Synechococcales cyanobacterium
GAACTTGGCAAATTTTCTGCCACTGATAGATCGACCTCCGCAACGTCGGTCACGAATGTTTCTAATTCTAGCGATTCTTTAGCCAAGGTTCTTACCTCACTCTTATATCACAGTTGCTCTCCGATAGAACAAACATATCATAGACTGTTGAGGGTAGAACAAATATACTTATATAATCTAAAAGTCATTTATAAAATAGCTTACACAATAATTGGAGACGCAATTTACAACGTACTCCCCGCATAATTGTCATTATCTGATGGATTATTGTCTGATGAGTTTGAGGGGATGAAGTGAAAGACTCAATGGCAAAAAGTGGTCAAAAATCAGAGCAGGCGGCAAGCAAGATTAAATCTGGTGCCTATAAGCCTGGATTTGATGCAGCGTTGAGGCTTGATGGACTTGAGTTAGATGGGCTGGATTTGAGTGAATTCGCTGGAACTAGTGGGTTAACTATGCCAAGCTCGGGGCGATCGGATACCAATGCTCAAGGAAGTTCTCAAGGCGCGTCAAATATTCCCCAAGGCACCCTGACCGTGGAGAGCGTCGCACTCTATATTAAGGTCTGTTTAGAAGACGATTTAAATCTTCAGAAAATTTGGGTATTGGGGGAGATTTCTAGCGTCAACCGGAGTGGGAAAGGCACCTATTTTACGCTGCAAGACCCGGTCTCAAATCAAGCGATCGCCTGCGTGGTTTGGAATAGCTACGATCAACGGCTTGAGGTGCAACCCCAACAAGGTGAACAGGTTATTGTTCTCGCTAGCGTTAAAACCTACACGCAACAAAGCCGCTACCAACTAAGCGTCGTCCAAATCCGATCGGCGGGCGAAGGGTTGCAGGCGTTGCGATATCAACAATTGCGCGATCGGCTCTATGAAGAAGGGCTTTTTGATCCCGATATAAAATTACCGTTGCCTAAGCATCCCCAAACGATCGCTGTCATCACATCTCCGAATGCAGCGGCCTGGGGCGATATTCAAACCACCTTACGCAATCGCTATCCCGGTTTAACGGTATTGCTATCTCCAGCAACGGTTCAGGGAGAGACGGCCCCGAATTCAATAGCCAAAGCGATCGATCGGGTGATGGCGGATGGACGGGCGGAAGTGATAATTTTGGCGCGGGGCGGTGGGGCAACGGAGGATTTGGCTTGCTTCAACGATGAACGAGTAGTGCGGGCGATCGCCACTTGCACCATTCCTATTATTTCGGGAATTGGCCACGATCGCGACGAGTCTCTAGCGGATCTCGCGGCAGATTATGCAGCTCACACCCCCACGGCAGCGGCGGAAACGGTTGTGCCAGATCTTCAAGCCTTGGTGGATCAGCATTTGCATCGGGTGATGTCTATACAAGACTCAGTGAATTATGCGATTTCCCATCATCAAGATAAACTTCAGCAATTTCAACAACGACTACGGCGGGTGCGGCCCGATCGACAACTGGATCAAGCCCAACAACGACTCCATTGGCTGAAGCAACAGATCATCCAATCCATGCGATCGCAGCTTACTCAATGTCAATCCACCCAGACCCGCCTGGAAACCAAACTAACGGCACTTGATCCCCATGCGGTTTTGGCCCGAGGCTATGCGGTGGTGCGATCGGAATTAGCCAACCCACAGACGGTGATGCAATCGATAACGGACTTGACGATCGGGCAAACCGTTGAACTGCAATTGGGTGAAGGACGGGCGACGGCGAAAATCGTTACGATTGACGGTAGGACGATCGAGGACTAGAACTAAATTTAACTTAACGTTTAGGAAAAAATAATTTCAGGAGAATTATAAAATGGCCGTCTCACGCAAAACCAAAACCGCCGAACTCTGGAACTACGAAAGCACCGTCGAAAAAATTGAGGACATTCTGGGACTTATGGAATCTGGGGATATGAGCTTAAATGATGTATTTGAACAGTTTGGGGTTGCAGCAGCGTACTTGAAGGAGTGCGATCGGTTTTTGGGAGAACGACGATCGCAAGTGGAGCTACTAATTGAGCAGTTGACGGATGAACCGGACTTCTAAGAGGATGAAGCTAAATCTCATTAAGTAAAAGCAACCTTTAATGGCAGCAAAAATTCCCGTTACGATCATCACCGGATTTCTGGGCAGCGGCAAGACCAGTTTGATTCGCAATATCTTACAAAATAATCAAGGTCGTCGCATTGCGGTCTTGGTGAATGAATTTGGAGAACTGGGAATTGATGGTGAATTGCTAAAAGCCTGTCAAGTTTGTGAGGAGGAAGATGGCCCGATCGTCGCAAACAATATCGTCGAACTCACGAATGGTTGTCTTTGTTGTACCGTTCAAGAAGAGTTCTACCCCGTCATGCAGCAGCTTCTAGAACGCCGGGATCAAATCGATTGTATTCTGATCGAAACCTCTGGACTGGCATTACCAAAACCCCTAATCAAAGCATTCAAATGGCAAGACATTCGCCATGCTCTAACGGTTGATGGTGTGGTGACAGTGGTGGACTGTGAGGCAGTCTCAACTGGAACATTAGCACAGGACTTAGCAGCACTGGAAGCCCAGCGTAAAGCTGATCCCAACCTAGATCACGAAACGCCACTTCAAGAACTATTTGAAGATCAATTGGCCTGCGCAGATCTTGTTGTACTAAACAAATCTGATTTAGTAACAGAGTCACAACTACAAGAGGTTCAAGCCTTAGTTCAAGCTGAATTACCTAGAGCCGTGAAAATGGTCGTCCATGGTCGCGATGACGTAGATTTACCGAATGATTTACTGTTGGGGTTTAATGCCGCAGTAGAAGATCATTTAGCCGATCGTCCGAGTCATCATGAAGAAGAAGAAGACCATGATCACGACGAAGAGATTGATTCAACGCACATCGTACTTGATGCTAGCTTTGATCCCGTCTTATTACGTGAGGGATTAGAGCAGATTGTATTAGAGCAGGAAGTCTATCGAGTCAAAGGCTTTGTATCGGTTCCTGATAAGGCCATGCGTTTGGTGGTTCAGGGCGTGGGATCGCGGTTTGAAGACTTTTACGATCGTTCTTGGAAACCTGAAGAGCCTCGATTGACTAAGCTTGTCTTCATTGGAAAACAGCTCAATCGATCGCAAATTGAAAAGACGTTGTTAGAAATAGGCTAAAGGTTTAGCCAGAGCCTTTAAGCAAATCTATTGATGACTTTTGTATGACTTTAGCGGTGAGACTATGATCTAAATGATCTAGAGGTTTTCACCGCACACATCAACTAGATAGCAAAGCGATCGGAATCGTAATCCGACAAATTGGTCATAAAGTGGATTGATTTTGCACATTGGTGGAATATGCGCCACTTTACGACCTAAAACGATGACATCACGTTCGAATGGACATTGGGCTGGGATCAGCTTACAGAATAAATGAGCGCTGTCACGATCAGTAATTTCCACATTGTCAATCCAGTCACGAATTGGCTTGAGCAATATATCTAAAATATTCGGTGTGGGAGCATTAAATGAAGAAGCTAAATTGAATTCAGACATAGAAAAGATTACCTGAATAGTTCATATCCGAACATGTTGTCTATCCGGCGTTCCATACTTAAGATACCCAGGTACTTCTTAAAGTTCCGTAAAGTTAGCAGCGAATACGAAGTTTTTTAATAAAGAAACAATGGAAGTATCTCGATCGTATATCTGCCTAAGCACACATTAGTTATAGATATTTCAAAATAAGGTGAAATTGTGTATTAATCGCTACTTTTAATGAATTAAACAGAATTGAATTTTGCCGTTTAATTTGCTTTGGTGGTGATCCCTCAGATCAACTCCCTGGGAATCGCTCTGAAAAGTTGGGTTAGAAATTTGGACAGGACACAGTATGATGATCTCGGTTTGTGCTCGATACCAGCGATCGCCCTCTAAAATAGATTATTTGAAAGAATTTTATGACTCTTCAACTCCGCGTCTACGTTCCACCCCACCCCCTGATTAAGCATTGGCTAGGGGTTGCTCGTGATGCTGGAACGCCGTCGGCTTTATTTAGAAGTGCGATGACCGAGTTAGGGCGCTGGTTGACTTATGAGGCGGTCCGCGACTGGTTGCCGACAATGGATACGACGGTCCAAACTCCTCTTGCACCTTGTCCTGCAACCTTTATTAATACCGAAGTTCCGGTTGTCGTTGTGCCCATTCTGCGGGCGGGTTTGAGTCTTTTAGATGGCGCACAGTCATTGTTACCACTGTCGTCAATTTATCATTTAGGAATCGTTCGCGATGAGGCCACGCTTCAGCCTAAATGTTATTTAAATAAGTTCCCAGAAAAATTTAATCCGCAAACCCGTGTTGTAATTACGGATCCCATGTTGGCTACGGGCGGAACGATGACGATCGCAATGGATGAACTAACAGCTCGCGGTATTGATCCCAGCAATGTTCGGGTTGTGTCGGTGGTTGCGGCCCATGCGGCATTGCAAAAGTTAAGTGTGACCTATCCAAGCTTGACGATTTTTACAGCTGCGATCGATGAGACACTGAATGAGCAAGGCTACATTGTTCCCGGTCTGGGCGATGCGGGCGATCGGACCTTTGGCACTTAGACGTTAGACTTCTCAGGACTAATACTTATCAGATGGATGAATTATGAGTCAGCAAGATAATTTTTCTACTGGATTTCTTCTCGGTGCCGTAGTTGGCGGCGTTGTGGGTGGAGTATTGGGATCTATTTTGGTGAAACGGTTGCCGGATGAGGAGGTGACCGTAGATAAGAACGATCGGTTGCCGGAGGTGAAAACACCTGCAAAGCGGCCTTTACGATCGGCTCCAGGGAATCAACAGGAGCAAGGGTCGGCTAATTCTGATACCGCTCGTCGGAGTCTAGAAGATAAGATCGCTCAGTTAAATGATGCAATAGATGATGTGCGAGATCAACTGAAGCGAGTCGGTGGTGGAGCCAGTTCATCTAAAGAAGGACTGCCGTTGAGTGGATCGGGGAACGATACGATCGGTTTGGAATCGAGGGCGGATAAATCCTAAGGTGGGTAATCCTTAATCATCGGGCGGTCCAGATTTATCCGAAGTGTGGGAAACTCGTTAAAATAGAGACTGTATAGCTTGGAACAATAGGTTTCATTTGAGGACCACACAATGACATCAAGTTTGAATCCTGCAACTGTTATTTCTTCCTTTTTGGGCATCTACAGCACAATATTGTTGATTCGTGTTCTGTTGACCTGGTTTCCCAGTATCAATTGGTTTGATCAGCCGTTTGCAACCTTGGCTGAGTTGACTGATCCGTACTTGAATATATTTCGATCGATTATTCCACCATTGGGTGGGTTTGATATCTCGGCAATGTTGGCAATATTTGCATTACAGTTTGCTCAAAATATTGTTTCGAGTCAGTTAACTAGTGCGTTCTAGTGACTTGACTGTAGTTGTGATTTAGCTATGGTTTAAAGTAATGTGGGCGATCGTATCTGAGGGATGCGATCGCTTTTTAAGTGGATGTGAGTATTAGTAGCGCGGAAGTTTTTATGGCTGAAAGACGAATTATTATTTGGTATCGTAATGATCTGCGGATTCATGACCACGAACCACTATGCAAGGCGGTAAAGTCTGGAGCAGAAATTATTCCGGTATATTGTTTCGATGATCGGCAATTTGGGAAAACACCGTTTGGGTTTGCAAAGACTGGAGCATTTCGGGCACAGTTTTTATTGGAATCTGTAGCAGATTTACGGGCTTCGTTGCGATCGCTCGGCAGTAATTTAGTGGTGCTGTTGGGAAAACCTGAAGTCGAAGTTGCTTCGTTAGCTCAAGAACTCGAAGTGTCGTCAGTTTATTTCTATGAAGAGGTAACAGCGGAAGAATTATTCGTTGAATCGGAATTAACGAATGTATTGGAGTTGGCGAAGATTTCAATTAAAAAATTCTGGGGACATACGTTATATCATCGAGACGATTTACCCTTTGCCGTTAGCGAATTGCCTGAATTATTTACTAATTTTCGCAAACAAGTCGAAAAAGAATCGACAGTGAATGCACTATTATCCTCGCCACGGCGATTGGCCGCGCTGCCGGATAGAATCGATATGGGCGAGATTCCGACGTTAGAGTGTTTTGGCCTAATCCTTCCCGAAAAAGATTCTCGTCAACAAATTGAGTTTCGGGGCGGGGAAACGGCAGGGATCGATCGGGTGAATGAGTATATTTGGACGCGCGATCGGTTGAAGGTTTATAAAGAAACGCGAAATGGAATGCTGAATCCCGATGATTCGTCAAAATTTTCGCCGTGGTTAGCATTAGGCTGTTTGTCGCCGCGCTATTTATATTGGCAGGTGGATGAGTATGAAGAAAAACGGGTGAAAAATGATTCGACCTATTGGTTGATTTTTGAATTGCTGTGGCGTGATTATTTCCGCTTGGTTTGTGCGAAACATGGTACAAAAATTTTCAAAGTCCGGGGTTTACAAGGCGTGTCTGTTCCGTGGAAGCAAGACTGGGAACGTTTTGAATTGTGGCGCGATGGATTGACGGGGTTTCCGTTGGTGGATGCGAATATGCGCGAATTGGCGACGACGGGCTATATGTCTAATCGTGGACGACAGAATGTTGGGAGTTTTTTGACTAAGAATTTGGGGATTGATTGGCGAATGGGTGCGGAGTATTTTGAATCGGTATTAATTGATTATGATCCCTGTAGTAATTGGGGAAATTGGAATTATACGGCGGGTGTGGGGAATGATGCGCGGGGATTTCGGTTTTTTAATATTACAAAACAGTCGCGAGATTACGATTCCCAAGGCGATTATGCGCGACATTGGCTACCGGAATTAGCTCAGGTACCGGGCGCGAAAATTCATGATGTGGCGAAGTTGAATGCGACCGAACAAGCTGGATTTGGCGTGCGGCTGGGGGTGGACTATCCAAATCCGATCGTGGATCTATTTCAGTCGGCGGCGGCTAATGAGAAGATTTACAATACAGCGTTTGGCATTGTGAAGCAGGATAGAAAAGGTGAGGCACGATCGGGCCAAAAATCTCCGCCCCGAAAACGATTGTCATAATCTACTGATCCTTCGCAGTGAATCTAGAGAAGTAAGATTCTATATTGTCCGGATAGAGTCTGTCTCTTCGGGTATAGAGGAATGGTAGATGCACCCTGATGATAACCTTGACTTCGGTTGAGGTTTTTTATTGAGATATTATTGATTTGCAAAAATATTCATTTCGGTAGCAGGACAATACTGTGTGATGGGGGTGCTGTTGTGGATTAGTAATGGCCATTCATTCTCATTTTTCAAACCCGCACATCGTTCGATCGTCTTTTAATTCTGGACTTTGCAGGAGGTAATACTTAAGCTTTTGGCAGGCGCGATCGAGGAGGGCGGTGGGTGAAACAGTGAGGGGGCGGAGGGTGACTATTTGATTGTTTGAGTCTGCGGGAGATGGATTGATGGTAGCAATAGTTGTCCAATTAGAATTTACGTAGCCTTGTCCATCGTATTGAGCGATTTGTCTGCCCGAGGTATCCCAAATCCGCGCGGTACCATCCGCTCCACTGGTTGCGAGGGTTTCGCCGTCCGGACTATAGCTCACACTATATACGATTCCTTGATGGCCTTTCAGCACTGTTTCTTGCATTCTATCTAGCCCTGTTTGCGTTGCAAGTAATGGGCTGGCTGCTGGGTAAGCTTCGATCGATCGCCCCTCTTTTTCAAATGGAATCAAGGGATAAACCGACCGCATTGCCAAAAGTAATCCCTTCGTTTGCTCGAATTTAAATTGTTCCAATGCCGCAACACCTTCCCGCTCCAAACGAGTTCCCAGTTGGGCTTCTTTTTGCTGTTTAGTCGCGCTTTCAACCGCCTTCTCCGCCTTCTGCTGATCTTCTTCTCGCCTTTTCCTGATTGACCTTCGCCTGTTCCACCTGAGTCTGGACCTAAGATACCAGGGTTTCCGATTGTTGAACCTTTTGATTCGCAACAGCAACCTTTTGATTCGCAACTGTCACACGATCTTTAGCATTCTTCTCCTCAGTCTTCGCCTTTGCAACTTGTGTTTTTGCGTCCTTCTCCTTTTCCTTCGCTTTCGCCTCAATTTCTTTGGTCTGAACCGTTAACGTTTGCAGTCGTTCTTCTGAAGTTTTAACTTGTTCAGATGCATTACGTTCACGATCGTTTGCCGCATTCTTCTGTTGATTCGCATCGATCGCCGATCGCTCTGCAAAACTGACCACCACCACCGAAGCCGCCACAATCCCGCCCAATACCACCAATCCTCGTTTGACCTGTCGCTGAACCCGAACATTGGTTTCTGACAATTCCCGATTCTTCTCCTTCTCCTCCTCCAACTCCTTCGCCAACCGATCGAACTGAGGCTTTTGCCGATCGCGAATCACCCCGGCCAAATAGTCATGCACCAACTGATACCGATCGTCCGGCGATCCCTTCAACCGCATCACCAACCCAGACCCCACCAACTCCGCCAACACCAAATCCAACTGTTCCGGCAACGGCGATCGTTTCAAATCCCCCAGCTCCCGCACCAGCTCATCCCGCGTCTTCAGCGGTCTCGTCCCCCGCTCATCCGTCAACAAATACCCCACCAACTCCGCCAACTCCCCATTCCCCTCACCACAATCCCCGATCGTCACCATCAAATACCGATCGACCAACTCCGTCTTCCCACCCCCCGGATAATCTGCCAATGTCCGAATATTCTCCGCCTGCAACTGCGCCCCCACAATCTGCAACTCGATCGGACGCACTGCCTTTAAAGGTTCCGCCAAATCCGCCACCAACCGATCCAACAATGCAGGCTCTAACGTAAACTGCGATCGAGTTGTCAAATCCTGAATAATCAATCGGGCATCAACTCGTGAAAAATTCCCAATTTCATACAACACCTTCCGACTCAATACATCTCCATCATTAATCATCGACAATTCACTGCGACATTCCAGCAAATAATGCAAATAATCTTCCCGCAATGACAGAATGATTTTCACATTAGACAATGCGATCGCCTCTCTCAAAAATGCATAAAAACTTTGTCGAGCAACACGATCGGCCTGCACAAAAAAGAACTCTTCAAACTGATCGAAAATCAAAACTGTCCTAAGATTTCGTTCTTCATTCGATCGTAACTTCTCCAAAACAATCCCTTCACTCCCACCCGTTGGTTCTCCCAATTCATCCAGAATCGCCCCCACTCAATTCGTATACTGCCGAATCAACACAGGCCATTATCCCTCGTCCCGATCGCCTTCTGCCTCAACGCAGGCACCAACCCACCTTTTACCAACGAACTCTTCCCAACGCCCGAAGCACCATGCAGAATGGTCAACTTAAACTCAGTGCTTGCAATGCGACTAAGAATATTATTGAGATCTTTTAATCGTCCAGATACTATCGCAACCGCAATTTCAGATGGCTCAGACTGAATAAAATTAGAAATATAATCCCGCTGTGGCCCCAAGATACCTGCGCCCCAAAAAGCCCGATGTCCACGCTGATGCTCAAGAGAAAAAAATTCTTGCTTTACTTCAACTGCCTTAAGATGATTTTTCCGTAAAACGTACTGTTCGTGTAACTCTTTTAGAATTTCAAAATATGGATAGTTATCCTCAAATTCTGTAATAGATATTTGATTTTTTGCTGATTCAAGCAAAGCTATTGCATTGACCTGATTATCTTGATTGATATCAACTTTTGCCAAAAGGTAGAGGTATAAACTACGATCTGAATTAGTACTGATATAGTCTTCTGGTGAACTCACATAATGAGATTGACCTGAACCATCAAATATCTGTAAAGCCATCTGAGCAAATTTTTCCACCTCTTCCCAGTCAAGATTTTTCAATGCAACTTCTGCAAGAAATCCATAAATTCTAGCCAAGGTAAATTTTTCAATTGATATAAAGGAATTGCTTTCTGAGAAATTTCTTTCAGCTCTTCAAAGAAACCCAAATCTCTTAACGGTATTCCCAACTGGGTAATTACTCTTGTAGGTCTATCAGGACAATCCGTAGAGCAAAAATCCAAATATTCTTGCATATATATATTTTTGCTTGTTGCCATATCGGACTTTGATTTTTGAATACTTTAAAACAACTACTGTAGGAGATAAGACTCTCTCGTTGAGCAGGCTGATTACTATGGCGTAGGAACTCTAACGCATTTTGAAAGGCTATAATTACTTGCTCTTCGTCCTTATTGAATTGACTAATCCAACTTATCAAAATTTCAACTTTTACCTGTGCCTCTGGATGCAACAATGTAGAATTCTCAATTAAGTCATACTGTGCAGCTCTTAGCTCTTCTGTTAACCCAGAAAGATTTACAGGAAGAAGATTCATTCTTTTTGGATTTAAATAAAAGTCACTCAGTTCATTGACTCTCTGAATGATTTCTGACTGTGACCATTGTAATCGCGTCGTCGTTCCCCAACTTTCAAAATCAGGAGCCGATCGCATCAACCGTTTCAACCCCGCATCCGTCACCCACAGCACCACCGGAAACGGACAAGCCGATCGAAACTCCTCCCGAATCCGATTGGTAGAACTCAGCAACTCATCTAACTCCCGCGCACCCTCCAGATCTACCACCATCACAGCCGCCGAGACTTCCCGAATTCCCTCCAACAATGCCGTAGTTTCCGGAGGCATCGCCCACACTACAATATCCTCTACCCGTTCACACAAAGCCACAATCGCCCGATCGCGCAACTGACCATAATTACACCGCACAATCACCAACTTAAACTCACCCCGAGACGCATTCAGGGTCCAAGCCAATTCCTCGATCGCCTCTTGATTATCCAAACTCAACGATTCAAAATCACTCATCACCCTAAACCCCGAAAGCGCTTAACCTAATTGAAACCCTAAATCACGAGGATGAACTAATCATTCACAATCGTCCAAATTCCGCATCTCCTCCGACTCCATCAAAATTGGATTCACCGCAAACCACGACTCTCCATCCATCCGATATTCAAATACCCACCGACTACTAATCAACGTTTGATATTCCGCGTCGCCATTTACTTTTTTCCGGTGATGTACCTGTTTCAACAAATCCCATTCCTGATCATCGATCGCCCCCACCATCTCATTACGCTCCTCTCGAATTACCCGCTCCAAAGCCTCGGCAGCCAATGGAAACTTCCGCCCCTTTTGAATCCAACTATTCAACAACCGCAACAAATCTCGACTATGCCCACCACTCGCATGACATAACCGATCGAGACTCTCCGCCGTTTCAAAAATCTCTGTAACCCGTGCCAACCGCTCTTCATCTGTCACCTCAGGCAACGCCCGCCGCAACACCATTTGACGCAACAACACCATCCCTTCTTCATACACATCCCGTCCATCCCGCCCGATCGTCGGCACCATCGGCAACACCAACGGAGTCTTATAGCGCTGAGTTAACGCCCATACTCATTCCCAAACTTCATCGACAGCGGCATTGTATACACCAAATGACATTTCAATCCGCGCAAACATTCATGTTGATCAATAAATAAATATTCCTGCTGCGGACGACCATCCGGACGAATGCGTTTATCCACCCGATCGAGATTATCCACAATCACCACCAACCCATTTTTACCCTGCGCCTTCAGAAGTCCGATCGCAGGCTCAATCAACTCATCATTAATCGCTTCCAATAGCTTGTTCTTCTGCGGCACCAAAAACTGATTCATCTTCTCCCGCAATCCCGAATCATTCTTAGCCTTCACCGTCAGTTCTGCAATTCCCGCCGATAGTGAAAACTCCTTTTTCTCCATATCAAAGCCAGCCTCACCCATTCCCGGCAATTTAGCCTTTGCTTTTACCTCAATCCTCGTCAACAAGACTTCATTAGTCTTCGCCAGTAACGCGGCTAACTTTCCCGCAGGTGGTTTCCCATTCGTCGCTTCCAGACTTTCACTAATCCGCTTTGCGATCGCCAACATCACATCGCCAATATCCACATCCGCCATTTCCAAGTCCGCACTCGACTCGAAATACACCACATGAAACAACTATTCGTACATAGGAAGCAAATCTCATCGAATATTATTATTAGAAATAATCCAAAACATTAGTAATCAGTTTTTACATCATTCGGAGTGACCGATCGCCCTCGAATTCACCTCAATTTTCCCTAATAAATTTACCCAATTTCAGTCATCTCAGTTTATCTTATCCGCAACATTATCCCCACCGTTGTGCGATCGGCATTCTCCAGCCTGTACCAAAGGCGCGATCGGTGACTTTCAGACCGGGTGCAGAT
>JAYUEU010000172.1:0-11165 GCA_043739065.1 Synechococcales cyanobacterium
GGGGAGGAACCTGCTGATTGGTTTACAACTTCAGCCTAACGGATCCTCCTTTTTTTGCCTTTTCTAGCCATCTACCTTATCCAAAACTGACGTTACTTAAGCAACAATCCCGATGTAGCCCGTAGCGTTGGGGCATCGAACTGCCAAGGTGCAATTGATCATTGGGTAGGTTTTGGCAAGAAAGAGGGGAGACGAGGCGCTCCATAACTTTTAGGCTTCTATACCAATCTTTGAATCACTTGTGCTAGGCGAAGGTATATGGCAGTTATCAGTGCCCACCCTACTCAGAGTAAAGGTTGGTACAAAGAAGTATTATAATTTCCTTCTATTAATATTGCATTATTGATGAGGAAATTATGGACTTTGCTTTGAAGTCGGCATGAGTCTATTAATGCTAAACCCTTAAATTTTTGATCGTTTTTCAACGCTAATTAAT
The DNA here is from genome assembly GCA_043739065.1 of Synechococcales cyanobacterium. Taxonomy (GTDB): domain Bacteria; phylum Cyanobacteriota; class Cyanobacteriia; order Leptolyngbyales; family Leptolyngbyaceae; genus JAAFJU01. Next base: position 437 of record JAYUEU010000172.1, read on the forward strand.
CTCTATTGTGAAAATATCACCATGAAAAAAATACCGTCTCTTCTTGCCGCTATCTCTTTGATTCTAGTAAGTTCTGTGCTGTATGCACCTATAGCATCGCCACAAGTAGGCAAAGTTGTTTTTCGATCGCTTGATGAATTGCTAAGAGTTGCTTCTAAAAAAGTCCCAGGAGTTGCTAATCGCACTTATAAAATTATCAACACCACTAAAGAAGGTGTAGATATGTATTCATCAACAGTTCAATTTGCAAATACTATATATCCAATCCATCTTGATTGTAAAAGAAAATTGGGAAGCTCAAACTTAGCTGACATACCTAAAGCTGAACTAACCAGTTTGATTAATGGCATTTGCACAGGTAAACTTCGATAACTTTTGAGTCGCTATCATCTTGATTTCCTGGCAACCTGTTGGGCGGGAGTTACCACAAATGGCAGTAGTAGGCGTTGCCTACTCGGAATCCAGGAATAATGATCATCAGGCTAATAATTTTCAAGGAACTTTACAATCATGATCCCGGTTGACTCGAAGATAAGAGCATTGATTGTTGGAATGACGTTGGGAACCGTGCTTGTAACGGCTGCCCAACCAGCCCACAGCCAAACCACCGTGCAACAGGTCTGCCCTAAACTTTGCAGTAATCAGAGTAGCGCCTAGACAGGGCGATGGGTGGCTTCACCTGATGGGACGTTTCAATGTGAGTGTGAAAGCAAGCCCGTTAGCACGTCACCCCCTACTGAACCATCTGCAAGTACCGACAAACAGCCAACGTTAAGCAGCCTCAATCAGCAAATTTTGGATGCCCATAACCGTTACCGGAAAGACGTGGATGTGTCTCCCTTAACCTGGTCTGATGCGCTGGCTCGTGATGCTCAAGCCTGGGCAAATCGCTTGGCAGCGATGGGGGGTAACACGTTGATGCATGACGATCGCGATGATGAAGGCGAAAATCTTTGGCTGGGCACTGCTGGAGCCTTCAGTCTCAATGACATGGTGAATTCTTGGGGAGCGGAGAAAAAGCAGTTTCGTCAGGGTGTTTTCCCTGATGTCAGCAAAACTGGCAACTGGAGCGATGTTGGACACTACACCCAGATGATTTGGGGCGCAACGACTCAAGTCGGTTGTGCCAAAACCACCGCCGGCGGCAATGACATTTTGGTTTGCCGCTACAGCCCTCCCGGTAATTTTATGGGTCAGCCCATTTTCTAAACCTGCCCTATGGCTTATCTGCCCCTTGATTTAGACTGCAACATCCAGCAATGGCAATGTTCCGCGCTGCTAAACGCAGACATTGCGGCTCAAATTCGTCGTGCCATGATGTTGCAGGGCTTCAAATGGGATACGCAAGTGGGCGATGTCAACACCCTAGCTTCCTTCGCTCTCATCCTGCCTGCTCAGACCTGGCAGCAACTCGCCCACCTTGCGGAGTGCTTAACCCAGGAAATGCTCCAGGCAGAAGCCGAACTGCAAGCGCGGCCCGATTTATGGCAAGCCTTGGGACTGCCGCGATCGCTCCAGCAAGCCATGTCTCAACCCGAACCCTGGACACCTGCCGCTGCCCGTGTGATTCGGTTTGACTTTCACCCGACTCCAGACGGCTGGCGCATTTCCGAAGCGAACAGTGATGTCCCCGGTGGCTATACCGAAGCCTCGAATCTTTGCAAGTGGATGGCAGAAGAGCTTCCAGGGACGATACCCGCAGGTGATCCAGCCGGGACGCTCGCTGATGCTTTAGCGAACCAGGTGCCATCGGGGGGACACATCGCGTTTCTCTCGGCTCCGGGTTATTTGGAAGACCAGCAAATCACAGAGTATTTGGCGCAGTTAGTACAGCAGCGCGGCTGCGCGGCTCACCTAGCTACTCCGGATCAAGTGCAGTGGCAAGACGGTATTGCCTATCTGCATGGGCAGCCGCTTGATTCCATCCTGCGGTTTTATCAAGGCGAATGGCTACCGCGATCGCCCCGGCAGCAATGGGTTCAGTTCTTCCGGGGTGGTCAAACACCTGTCTGCAATCCTGGGTCAGCCCTACTCACCGAGAGCAAACGGTTCCCACTGGTGTGGCATCACTTGCAAACCGCACTGCCCACTTGGAGCGCGTTACTCCCGCCAACCCGTCACCCGCGATACGTGAACTGGTTGAGGGCTTCCCACTGGCTGCTCAAGACTGCTTACTGCAACACGGGTGATACCGTTACGATGCGTGGCGTGGCGAAACGGCGCACTTACTTAAAGGCGATCAGTCAAGCCTTGCTGATGCCCCAGCAGTGGATCGCGCAACAGCAGTTTGAGAGTTTAACGATCGCCACCCCTTGGGGCATCATGTATCCTTGCGTTGGAGTCTACACAATCAATGGCAAGGCGGCGGGAATTTATGGGCGGATGGCACCCCAGCCGTTGATTAATTTTGCGGCGATTGATGTGGCAATTTTGATTCAGGACACAGCAAGGCAAGGAGCCACCAATGAATTGTCAAACAGCGTATGACCTTTGGGCACCGCGACAAAGCGTGTGGTCAGTCTGGGCAAAACCCGTTCTGTTTGCTCATCTCCCCAGAGCCAGGGCGGAGTTAGCACCACTGCCTGCGCCGGATGTCCGCTGGGTGCCATCGCCTGTTGCCCGCCGAGCGATCGTCGTAGATTTGCCTGGAGCCGAAGCCGTGGCAATGGGCTTAGCGTTGGCAGCACGCGGCTATCGTCCAGTGCCTCTTTTCAATGCCTGTCCACCACCGAGTCCAGTGCAAGATGCACCGCAGGTAGCCGTGATCGACGTGGACTCAATTTTGACTGCGTTGGTGGATGGAGTCGATTGTCTGCGTCAGGTGCGCTTACGCGCCAATGCCCCGCCTGCATTTTTGTTGGATTCGCTGCGCCAACAGCCCACTCAACCTGTCAGCGTCGGCTTATTTGATAATCGATCAGTGGTGTTTGTCACCGATTTTCCGTCAGCCACGTTTCTCACGGCGCAAGGCATCCAGCAAGTCATTTTGGTACGCCAGCACCGGCAGGGCTTGGAGCGTGATTTGGCATATGCACTGCGAATCTGGCAAAAAGCAGGGATTGAATTACAGATCATGGCGTTAGGAGATCGGACGCAACTGCAACCGTTGATACTACCGCGTATGAGCTGGCTCACAGGCTTATGGCTTAGGCTCCGCGCATGGTTCGACTTGCGACGCAATCAGGCAGGCGGCTTCGGCAGTCTTGTGCCAGAGTCTTCAGGTGGTTAAGGGTGCGATCGCTCTCTTACCTGCTGTTTAGAAACAAGCAATTGTCTCAGTCTATCTCTCACTTAACACGCTTTTGAGGTAGTGTCATTTCATAAAGGACAGAGGAAAAGCTTGATTTTGAAAACCTTACGTGACAAGGCATCTAAAAACGATAATTATTCTATTTGTATCCTATGTTACCGTTTGAATTTGGAATTGCTGTTGAGGCGCTGTACATTTGACAAGACATACGCAACGGCTGAGGCTCAAACGAGGGCGGGCGGAATCTCTGGGGATTGGGATGCGATCGCCTTTCTCCCATCCCAATCCTCTCACCTGAACCCCAGTCTGCGTCTCACTTCTAGGCTCATTTCCCGTTTCCCCTCTCCCCCATTCCCCTATCTCGTCTCATAGTTGTCTTAATTCTATAACCGTTATTATTTAGAATCAAATTATTGGGTAGAGTGAGAGAATATTCCTGGTAAGACAAGAACGATCGATCGCAACCTATGAAGAGGGGGAAAGAGGGGCGATCGGGAAAACGTCAGTTTTCCGAACCCTGAATCTCTGAATAAATTGGCTGTGTTTAGCTCGGAAGCGTTAGAAGTCGATCGCGATCTTAATCCATTCCTCTTCCCATTCGTCTTCGGGCTGCTCTCCGTAAACCAGGTGAATATTGTAGTCAGGATTCATCCGGTACAGGGCAGAGTAGGGACTACCCCTGTTAAGGTGAGCGTACGTACTACTATTGACATTGTTTAGAAAACCACGATTTCTCCTATCATTCTAGAAAGCGGCCTAGAAAGCGATGGAAAAAGTGATTGGGGTCTCTCGTCCAGCTTTGTATGCCAAGCTGAATGGTCTGGAACCTCAGATTAGTTAAGCTTTAGTGCGCTACAGTGTGGAAAATCTACAACCTGTGATGGCTGAGTTCCAATCGGCACACCGTTCGTTACTGCCGGGATACAAGATTCGGGGGGCGTGATGGCAATCATATCGGAGCAACAGAACATCAATTATCGGTGCTTCAAGATCAACGTTCGGGTGCATTACCGGGCCAAGTGATCGCCGTCCTAGACCCCGACCGAATGCTAGTGGTCGATGCTTTTCCTTGCGAAGATGGTCATGCCCAAGAACGATCGCTCTTTCCTGAACTATTAGAAACCGTCCAGGCGAAAGAAGTTTGGATTGCCGACCGCAATTTTTGTACTCGGTCATTCTTATTGGGCATTGCTGGTCGTCAGGGTTATTTTGTGATTCGAGAACATCAAAACCTACTCACTCAAGCCTTGAGTGAATTAGAAGAAGTGGGCAAAAACGAGACGGGTCGGCTATTTGAGCAAATGGTCCAAATCACCGATGAACAAGGGAACTCCATTCAAATCAGGCGCGTCGTCATTCGTCTTGAAACCCCGACCCGCCATGGTGATACAGAAGTGGCGATTCTGACGAATCTACCGATTTCGTTGGCCGATGGGGCAATCGTTGCCATGCTCTATCTCAAACGATGGACAGTGGAGGGCTTGTTTCAAGTTGTCACCGATAGTTTTAATTGTGAAATAAAAACCTTGGGCTATCCACGAGCCGCTTTATTTGTATTTTGTGTGGCTCTGGTTTCCTTCAATATATTATCGACAGTCAAAGCGGCCTTAAAGGTCGTTCACGGTATTAATAAAATTGAGGCAGGATTATCCGATTACTACTTGGTAGAAGAAGTCCAAGGAACCTTTCGGGGCATGATGATTGCGCTACCTGCACCCTTGCGGATTCCATGCATTCAGATGAGTCCGGTTCAATTCGCACTCAGATTGCAGGATTGGGCTGTATTAGTGAATCTAAAACGCTTTTCTTCTTCTCCAAGAGGTCCGAAAAAGCCGAAAGCCAACCCACTTACGACCCGAAACATCCCCATATTGCAACGGCAAAACTATTGGAGAAGAAGAAAAGAAAAAATCCTTATCTTGAAGTGGTACAAACGCTCACCTTAACAGGGGTAGGGCATACTCTCATACGATAAGGCATGGACCTCCACTTGTTCAGCCAATCGGTCGGTTGGCAATTCCTAGCGAGGCGGTCCCCAAAAGCTCGGAATTTGAGGACCGTCATCGATTGTTATTAACGGGGTCCAATGTACTCAAAGTAGCGCGGAGTGCGTCCTCCGAACCCTTCTTGAATACTCAAGTTCTTGCCATTGCGGAGTCCAGCCTGAGCCACTCGGACATTGGCACCAGAGCCACCGGGAACGACGATCGCAATGTGGCCATCGGAGCCACCGGGTGGAATGCCGATCGACGCGACGACGACCCGTCCTTGATTGGTTTTATTGACGGCATCAGCGGCATTGACTTCCCGCCATTTCCCCTCGCCACCAGAACTGAAGTAGGTATAGAAGTTCTCTGCAAGCAAGGGTTTCTGCTGTGACCCAAAAACTGGAGAAGGATAATAATTCCAGGAGTCGGTCGAATTTACCCGTGGAACATTCACTCCCAATAGTTTCAAGACATCAGCGGCAAACCAATTGCAGAAGGTCCATCGTCCATCAGTCCGGTAGTTCACGTCAGGATTAACCCGATTCACAGCATCAATGATCTGTTGCGCCGATCCAGTGACTCCGGAATTACCACAATTCCCACGGGGCGGATAGCCTTTTGTGACAGCACTTGCAATCCAGCCGCGCCCGTCGGAAAGGCGATACCACATGTTATCCGGACCTGCACCCCATGCATCGTTGACTGAGCTACCTGTCGTAATCCCTGAGAAATTGACGATCTGTCCGATTCGGGTAAACTGACCAACGCTTCCAGAACTGGTTGTCGGCTGTTGGCGAATATTAGTGGGGTTAAAGGCGATCGTTCCACTAAAGGGGGTGTTGATGAAGCAGCCACGGAGGGTATTGACCGATTGACCAGTCGATTGAGCCTGTACGGAGGCTACAGGCATTGTCACCAATGACAGAAAATGGATACTTAGACTACCTGCTGAAATCAGGGCGATCGATGAAAGAGTAGAAGTGATACGACTCAATTTCATAGTTATGAAAACTCACTGTTGAGATAATGGTTATTTGAATTAAGCAAACGAATCTATCGCTATAACTGGCATGAAGCCGGGTACGCGACCTTATTGAGGTATCAGGCACGATCGATCGATCTATTCAATGTCTTCAGATTTTGCTTTGTGATTGCTGATTTTTAGAGGGAATTCGGGGAGTAGATCTTTAAATTTGAATAGATCTCATATTTGTGAGTGAGACGTTTATGGGGATGTCCTCGACCTTTACCTGAAGGTTATGGGTTTAGGGTGCGTTCTCAATCTTATTTTGAGAGTTTATTATGGTATTCGATTCTCGGTCAATGGCTAAAGAGATGCTTCTGGAGACTGGTCTTCAGGGTAACGTAGGTGCAGTCAGTTCCTTTGATAAACAGGACTTTTACCGTTTTCAGGTCAGTTCCGCGAGTTGCGCTTACTTGAGTTTGAGTGGGCTGAGTGCAGATGCTAGCTTGACCCTCATGGACACAACGGGTCGATCGCTGATGGTCTCTAACCGTGCTGGAAATGCGGCGGAGTCTATTAATACGACGTTAGTAGTTGGGGCTTACTATATTGGGGTTTCACAAGTTAGTGGGAATACTACTTACAAGTTAAATCTTTCATCTAATGAAATCTTTGCCAATATCGATGACAACGTTAGTTGGTTGACAGGAGACTTCAATGGTGATGGCTTTGAAGATGTCTTACGGCAGGAGCAGGGCAAGTTAGTCAATGGAGTTAATGATACTCAATTCCTTTTAAGGAAGTCGGATGGTAGCTTCCAATCGGCGGTGAACATTGCCAACATGTATTGGATGAATGGCAATAACGTTAATCTGATTGCTGGGGATTTCAATGGCGATGGCAAGACAGACTTAATTCGTCAGGAGAAAGGTGCCTGGGTTGATGGGATTGGCGATGTCCAGATGTTGACATTCCAGAATGGGAATTTTCAAGCGGTTGCGGACCTGCCCAATCCGGGATCGCTGACTGGTAATAATGTGAATATTATTGCTGGGGATTTTAACGCTGATGGGCGTACGGATCTAATTCGTCAGGAGAAAGGGACTTGGGTTGATGGTAATAATGATGTGCAGGTCATGCTGAGTAAGGGAGGCTGGGAGTTTACGTCTCCTGTTTCCATCAATAATATGAATGCAATGACTGGCAATAATGTGCAGCTTGTTGCTAGTGGCTCTGGTTTGATGCGTTTAGAGAAAGGTGCTTGGGTGAATGGCAGTAATGATGTGCAGTTCACCAGCTTTGTGAGCGGTAACTTCTCTGCCCTTGTGAATAATCCTACAGATGCTTTTAGTAAGGCATCCGTGGCCAAGCCTTGGGAAGCATCAATGGTGAAGATCTATGCGGCTAACCAAAGTGTTTTAGGCCAATTGGTGAGTACTCAGGCAACAGGTGTTTCCCCTTACGGGACGACGGGACGGTATAGCACCTACAGTACTGGAGCGAGTATCCACTGGTCGGCGAAGACAGGGGCGATCGTGATTACTTCAGAGATGGAGAAGGTCTATGGTCGGGTCGGGGGGTCTAGTACGTGGCTGGGTATGCCGACGGCTAATCAGTATGCTTGGAAGGATGGAACGCGCCAGGATTTTGAAGGTGGATATTTGTTCCGCAATGGGTCGCAGTCGAATGCATTTCGGCCTAATGAATTGCCTGTGGCGATGAATGACTTTACTGGAGATGGTAAGGCTGATTTGTTGTGGCGTAATAGTGTCACAGGTGCGAATTTGTTCTGGCAGATGAATGGAACGACTCAAGCCGGAAATGTATTTACTGATGCAGTCACGGATAAAAATTTCAAGATTGTGGGAATTGGTGACTTTGATCGAGATGGGCAAAACGATATTCTTTGGAATAATGCTTTCACTGGCGATAATGTCATTTGGCGCATGAATGGAACGAAGCATATCGGTGATTTGAGAGTTGATAAAGCGAATGATTTAAACTGGCAGATTGCTGGGGTTGGGGATTTCGATAAAGACGGACGTGCGGATATTGTCTGGCGAAACAGCAGAACGGGTGACAATCTTGTTTGGAAAATGGATAATAATGTTCATGTTGCCGACCTTAAAATTGAAACGGTACTGGACACTAATTGGCAAATCGTTGGGGTTGCAGATTTTACTACTGATCAGCGACCTGATCTCCTTTGGCGCAATATTGCTACTGGTGATGACTTAGTTTGGCAGATGGATGGGACATCACGCGTTGGCGCTTTTGATATTGGCAAAGTGAATGATTTGAATTGGCAGGTAGCCAGTACAGCCGATTTTAATGGAGATGGGAAAACTGATATCCTTTGGCGGAATGCGTTTACGGGTGACAACTTGCTATGGCAGATGGACGGTAATGTTCATCGGGCAAATGCTGACATCTGGCTGCCTAAGGTTAGCGATACCGATTGGACGATTGGTAAGGGATTTAATAATCCATACCAGAATGCTATCGCTAGAGTCGGTGGTTGGCAAATTACAGGTTCTTCTACCAATCAAGTTCATACTTGGGGGCAGGGAGAGGTTCAAGACTTTACTGGGGGAACAGAAGGTCGAGGAATTTTAATGAAGCTTACTGGTACGCAGACAGCCTACTGGGTCGGCAAAGATATTTGGGACAAATATTATTCATTACAGGGTCCCGCTGGAACGCTAGGATATCCCACATCCGATCGTTATGCTTTTAATGGTGGATGGAAGCAGGACTTTCAGGGAGGGACTATTGTTAAAGATGCACAGGGAGTGATTACTGCTTTCTCTAGTGCTTTGGGTGGTGCAATTCCCTCAATTCCTGAGATTAATGCAAAATTTCAATCTACTTGGCAGAACAATGCCTCTTTCCTTGGGGCATCTCTCCCAGGAGATAAGATTGAAAAACGGGCTGATGGGAGTTTTCAGAAATTATATGAGAAGGGCTATCTGATTTGGACAGATGGGCGGGTTAGTATTGAGTCATATAATATTCTGAGTGCGCAGTCACAGGGATCTTTAAACACTACTTCCGAGATTAATAATGTTGATGCCAAGTTTCAGGCTTTCTGGCAGAGCAACTCTAGCCGCCTAGGAGTGTCGGTTAGCGGAATTCAGAAACAACCCAATGGAAGTTATCAGAAGTTATATGAAAATAGCTATCTGACTTGGACAGATGGGCGGGTTAGTATTGAGTCATATAATATTCTGAATGCGCAGTCACAGGGATCTTTAAATACTACTTCCGAGATTAATAATGTTGATGCCAAGTTTCAGGCTTTCTGGCAGAGTAACTCTAGCCGCCTAGGAGTGTCGGTTAGCGGAATTCAGAAACAACCCGATGGAAGTTATCAGAAGTTATATGAAAATAGCTATCTGACTTGGAAGAATAGTCAGATTAGTATACAGTCATATAATATTTTGATTGGGAATAATACTTCTGCAATCCAGCCATCGTCAACCGCAGGGGGACAGAATTCTCCTGTCAATGATGGCCAACAGTCGGGACTCAGCAATAGACTGGATGATTTTATTGCACGCTTTCGAGGCACGCAAGAGATTGTACGGCTGGATGGGGGGTTGACTGGAGAATGTGTTTCTATGGTTGCCCGATATTTGGAAGAAGAGTATTTAACCTCCAATAAAAGTCAATGGCTTGCACTTGGTAATGGTGGGCAGACTGCTGCTCAGGTTGCAGCGCTGTTCCCGCAGTATTTCAAGCCAGTGAGCGATCCCGCTGATCCTGTGCGCGGCTCGATTATGTCCTTTCCCGAAATTGGAGGAGGATATGGACATGTGGCGATCGTCTCTGAATCGCGTCGTGTCAATGGCCAACTTCAAGTGCGTATTCTTGATTCAAATAGCGGACAGTTTGGCCGTGTGGTGAAGGATCATAGCGAATGGATCACTATCAATGAAGGTAACTACTCGGCGGCGGGTTATGGCGCACGTATTTACTGGACAAACCCGGTAGGTACTACGTCTGTAGCACCTACACCTATTGTTCCGCCACCTGTTAATTCTACAACACCTATTTTGCCAAGAACTGGTGGTGGTGCCCCTTTAGCCTCGGAAGGTCTTATCTATAAAGGAACTGATAGTAAATTAGTGCGGATTCGAGGAATGGATAACTCGCAAGGTCTCTCAAGTTCACGCCTAATAAATCTTAATCCCAGTTCAGTTGAAAATAAAACAACGTGGATTGTAATTCACGGAATGGACAACTCAGGTGACGATATCCTTGATTTAGCTAAGGCAGTCGAAGGACAAGATAATTTTGATCAAGTCTTTGTTGTTGATTGGAACAACAAAAAGGAAGGCTCTAATGTACAAGCAAGTGCAGCTTGGATTGACCAAGTTGCTGAATTTACAATGCAACGTCTCACCTCATGGGGAATCTCCAACAGTAATATTAATATAGTTGGACATAGTCTTGGTTCTTATGTCGGCTATGAGATTTCAAAGAAATTTTTTGAAGCCTCCGAGAAGAGTAGTCCTGGAAAGGCAG
>JAYUEU010000173.1:0-12759 GCA_043739065.1 Synechococcales cyanobacterium
GTTGAAACTGCGGTTCGGATTACCCATTTACCGACCCGAATTGCGGTGCGCTGTACTGAAGAACGGAGTCAATTGCAAAATAAAGAAAAAGCATTAGCAATTCTAAAATCGAAACTTCTGGTGATTGCTCAAGAACAAAAGGCAAAAGAAGTCGCTGAAATTCGCGGAGATATTGTGGAAGCGGCTTGGGGAATGCAAATTCGTAACTACGTGTTTAATCCCTACCAAATGGTGAAAGATTTACGCACTAGTTACGAAACAACCGCCATTCAAGATGTGATGGATGGCGAATTGGATCCCTTTATCGAAGCCTGTCTTCGTCAAGAGAACCAACTCGTCGAAAGTTAAATTTGTGCTCTCCAATTCTCTATTTCTTTTCTTCAACCTTCGGCGCATCGAGATCATTCAAGGTTTCTAGCAAAATGCGCCGAGCTTCCAAACTCCAACCCCACTTTTGCAGCGCGATCGCCAATGTTCCGCCAATCATCGTCGCCATGAACGCAATAGATTCTCCCCACGAAATGCCCAATAGTAATCCTAGTCCTGCAATTCCCCAAAATGGAAGGGCAACAGATTGGCGTTGAGTCATCACCGTTTTCGTAAAAACATTTTTCGGCATCTCAGTTTCAAGCTGCTCTCTGGCTTCTTGACGCTGCTTAATGGAGGTTGAGATTCCCAACTTGCGACGCAATTTCTCGATCTTACGGGCATCGGTGCTGTACTGCGTTAGTTCATCTTCCGCCATCAGAACCATGCGCTCATACTCACTCATACCCGATCGCTCCTTAGAATACTTTACATTTCTTAAGCTCAATTGTACGGCGATCGTGGTCTTGATATCAACTTTTCTGACACTAAAAATTTGATGCTAAAAACTGCAAAACCGCGATCGGCTATCAAACGGAAAACGTGACTTTATTTCCATTCAAATTACAACCTAGGCCAATAGCTTCACCACACGATCGTCTCGAACGTACAACGGAACATTGAAACTACAAATAATTTTTGGTACAAGAGTGCAAATTAATGTTTTAAATTTAGCTGTGAGAAGGTCACTGTAGTCGTGAATCTTAGAATTCAATACGAATCGCAATATATAAAAAAATTAAGTTAAATTGAATATGTATCCTGAGTTTCATACTAAATTAACGGATTAATTCTAGGTATTACTTTAGAGTTAAATCAATTATTCCTTTTGAGTGAATATTTGGTTTAGGCTTGTTTGTTATGATCTTAGAGCAGTCAACCGAAAAGCAGATCTTAAATTCCCATGAAGTCCTTCTCGTCAAGTCCGTAGAAGTAAGTTTAAGGTCAAATACCAAACTAGTAAGCAAATATAAAACCTTATAAATTGCTGCTGAAGGGCATAGTAATTTATAAAATGCGCTAGTAAAAACCTTAGCTTTTAAGATCTTGCTACTGAGCAAACATCCAGCAAATGTTGCAAACTTTTTTCATTCTAACTAATAGGAGTATTAAATCATGACTTATACTGATCGACCCATCTCTACATTGAATGATCGGCATACAACTCTAGTGTCGCCTGAGTATCACGATCGTGTACGTTGGGGTCCCATTTTTGCCGGATTAGCAATTGCCTTGAGTACACAATTAGTATTGAGTGCGATCGGTGCAGCGATCGGTGCCACCAACATTGCCGGCTCCGAAGCTCCTCGTTCTGATGCAGGTGGTGTTGGTACAGCCGTTGGAGTCTGGTCCATTATCAGCTTATTGATTTCACTATTCATCGGTGGATGGATGACAGCCCGAACCTGTGGTCCAATGAATCGGAATACGGCCTTATTAAACGGGGCAATTCTTTGGGCAGCGACCTTAGCCGTTAGCGCTTGGTTACTATCGAGCGGTGTATCCGGTGCCTTTGGGGTCGTGGGATCTAATGCGGGCACAATTATTAACCAGGCCCAACAAAATGGAGTGAATGCTCAACCAAATGGAGGGAATGCCCAACCAAATGGAGTGAATATTCCCGCCAATATACCGACTGTGACTGCGCAACAAACCCGCGATATTGCTAGTAATATATCCAAAGCCGGTTGGTCTTTTGCATTAGGTTCTTTGCTAGGATTAGCTGCTGCATCAACGGGTTCAGCAGCTGGCGCTCGCGCCCCTCGATCGGCTGTAGGACAGGATGCACGGGCATAACTCTAACGAGTAGTAACCATTATCTAGCTAGGGTAATTCGGTTGAATACGGTGGATAGGGCAACTGGTTTTGATCACCGTTGTTCTGAATTTAGATTGAGACGGACTAGGTTTTGCTCTTACCAATATCAGGTAGGGGCAAAGCTTTAGTTCATTGATATTCAGAAAATTGATATTTCTTGCGAGTCTTAATTTAGATCCACAGGCATGTACCTGGCATCATCATTTCTTTAATAGTTGAAAGTTTTCAGTTTGCCTTTTGTATTTCAAAACTTTCAAAGTTAAAGCTTTCTAAATAGCTGACACAAACCCAAATCTGAAAATCTGGTTTGGACTGAAGTATGGAAGTCGCTGCTTTATTTATATTGCAGCTTTTTATATGACATCTTGTTCAATTTTCCTTAGTTTTTCTCACCGACCAATACTTTAGGAGTTTCAGCGATGACTGATAGTACAAAAAATCAATTGACTACTGCCGATGGCGTTCCCGTTGCTGATAATCAAAACTCCCTGACGGCCGGGGCTAGAGGTCCGGTAGTCATGTCCGACTTCCTACTCCAAGAAAAACTGGGTCACTTCAATCGTGAACGAATCCCGGAGCGAGTTGTTCATGCCAAAGGTGCGGGGGCTTTTGGGACTTTCACTGTGACGAACGATATTACCAAATATACGAAAGCACGACTATTCTCTGAAGTAGGCAAACAAACGCCAATCCTAGCGAGGTTCTCGACCGTTGGTGGTGAAAAAGGATCGGCAGACGCTGAACGCGATCCTAGAGGTTTTTCCCTTAAGTTCTACACAGAAGACGGCAACTGGGACATGGTAGGAAACAATACCCCTGTCTTTTTTGTGCGGGATGCCATAAAATTTCCTGACTTTATTCATACTCAAAAGCGTTGTCCCGCGAATAATCTCAAAGGTGCCATGCCGAGATGGGATTACTGGTCCCTCAGTCCTGAAGCTCTTCATCAGGTACTTATTCTCTACTCCGATCGTGGGATTCCTAAAAGCCACCGTCACATGAACGGCTACGGCAGTCATACCTATAGTCTAATTAACCAAAAAAATGAACGGATTTGGGTCAAGTTCCACTTCAAAACTCAGCAGGGTATCGAGAACCTCACGGAGAAGGAAGCAGGCTTAATTAAAGGTCAAGATGGAGATCACTCGACTCGGGACTTATGTGAATCGATCGAGAAGGGTGACTATCCTCGCTGGACCTTCTCAATCCAGGTCATGACTGAAGAGCAGGCGGCCAAGCATCCCGATAACCCCTTTGATCTCACTAAGGTGTGGAAGCATGGTGACTATCCCCTAATTGAGGTGGGGACCATTGAACTAAACCGCAACCCACAGAACTACTTTGCTCAGATCGAGCAGGCGGCCTTTTCTCCGAGTGCAATTGTTCCAGGCATTAGCTTTTCGCCGGATAAGGTACTGATTGCTCGTGTCATGACCTATGCTGATGCCCATCGTTATCGACTGGGTGTAAATTACCAGCAACTTCCAGTGAATGCCCCCAAATGTCCCTTTATGAACTACGAGCGAGATGGTTCGATGGCAGGCGGTGATAATGGTGGGAGCGGACCAAACTACGAACCCAATAGTGACACTTCTGCACCAAAACAAAATTTAGAATATGCTGAACCAGCGCTAGAAACTGGCGTAGGGGCGATCGATCGCTATGATCATCGAGAAGGTAATGATGACTTTTCTCAAGCAGGTGATCTCTATCGATTGATGGAACCGGAGGCCAAAGCGCGTCTAGTAGAGAACCTGACAAGCAGCGCTACGGGTCTGATTCACGTCAATCAAGATATCCAGATGCGGCAACTCTGTCAGTTTTTCCGAGCAGATCCTGATCTTGGGCAAAAAGTGGCAGCAGCATTAGGCATTAAGATTGATCCAGCGATGCTTAAAGCGCCTATAGAAAACGCTATGACTCAATCCATGCACGCTGCGAAAATGTAGTCATGGACTGAACGGTCTAGTTTTTATCAATTCAATTGGAGGCTGTACCATGAGTGACCACCCGAAATACTCCGATCGACCCATTCCCCCGTTTCACGAAACCAACGATGAGACCCCTGCGATCGGCGGTGGTCCTTCTGTAATTCAGTATTGGGCAGACCATACGATTTCCCCAGAAGGTCCAGCACTATGGAAAATTTTAAATCATCGTAGTGCTTGTCTTTCCTGCTCTTGGGGTACAGGTGGTCAAAAGGGTGGCTTCACAAATGAAGTCGGAGAAGTTCTACAGCGCTGTATGAAGAGCGTAGAAGCAATTTCCGCAGAATTACAGCCTGCTGTTGAACCTGACTTCTTTGAGCGATTTACGATTCAAGGGCTACAACAACTTACTTCGATGGAAGCCGATCGCCTCGGACGATTGAGCTACCCGGTCATACTGCGGGAGGGCAGTTTTTATTATGAGCGGATTTCTTGGGTAGAGGCTTTAGAGATTGCAGTCGAGGCATTCCAAAAGACACCGGAGCGCGTTGCATCCTACAGTTCCGGGCGATCGTCCAATGAAGCTGCTTATCTACTACAACTAATGATCCGGGCTTTAGGCTCCAACAATCTGGCCGACTGCTCTGATATGTGCCATGCCCCTTCGACAACAGCTCTAAAGAAAGTATTGGGCACCCAAACATCAATTGTGAGCCTAGAGGACTTGAAGGAGACAGATTGCGTTGTTTTGGTCGGTTCTAACTGCTCCTACAATCAACCGCGTTTGATGAATGAACTGATCAAATTGCGGGAAAAAGGCAAAAAAGTTATCGTCATTAATCCAATTATGGAAGTTGGGTTAGTTAAGTTTGGCTCACCTTCCTTCCCGGCCAAATCCCTGTTTACGGGTTCGGACATTTCTAATTTTTACCTTCAGCCCATTCCAGGTAGCGATGTAGCACTATTCACTGGCATTCAAAAAGCATTGATTGAACATAATTTAGTTCAATTGCAATATTTACAAGCTCATACAGAAGACTGGGAAGCGGTAATAGAGCAGGCTGAAACGACATCTTGGGAGACTATTACTGATACCTGCGGTGTTTCACAGCTTGAAATTGAGGCGGTGGCCTTGGAGATTGGCTTTGCTCCGAAGGTTGTATTCGCTTGGGCTATGGGGATTACTCAGCAGGGAAATGGTGTTGATAACGTTTACAGCATCTGCAACACAGCCCTAATGACGGGTAATATCGGTAAACCTGGGGCGGGAGTGATGCCTGTTCGCGGCCACTCGAATGTCCAGGGATTTGGCTCCATGGGTGTGACTGTACATTTAAAGAAGGAAATTCAGCAGGCGTTAGAAATATTACTGGGGCGTCCGCTTAGTCGGGTGCAGGGATATGATACGCGATCGCTAATTGAAGCCGCAGATGAAGGAAAAGTCGATTCTCTACTGTGTTTGGGAGGCAATCTATACGCGGCCAATCCTGATTCAACCCAGGCAAAACGTGCGCTAAATCAGATCGAGACGATTATCTACATGGCCACTAAGCCAAACCTCGGACACTTCCACGGTTTAGGGAAGAAGAACACCCTAATTTTGCCTGTCCTAAATCGATTTGAAAATCCTCATCGGACAACAGTTGAGTCGGGGAATAATTTTGTCCGGCTGAATGATGTCGGTCATACTCACCTCAAGAAGGCCGATTTGATGCCGGAGGTGAGCTTTTTGGCTGAATTAGCCTATCGACTTCATGGTAACGATCCAATAAATTGGCGTAGTCTTCAAGATGTTCATTATGTCCGACAGTTGATAGCTCAAACTATTCCGGGCTATGAAAAGATTGCAACGATCGACGAAACGAACGAAGAGTTCACTATTGGGGGACGTATAATTCACCTGCCTCAATTTCCTACGCCTTCTGGCAAGGCGATGATGATGATCACGCCGCTTCCTGACCTGACGTTGCCACTGCCCGAAACCTTCGGAATTCCGGACGGGACCGACAGTATTGTGTTGGCGCTGATGACGGGAAGAAGCTATTCTCAGCACAATACTGTTGTTTACGAACCCGGTGACAAATATCGAGGCATTCCTCACCGTAATTGTGTTTTACTCAATCGTTTAGATGCTATGAAAATTGGGGTTGCGGAGCATGATTTGGTAACGGTGCAGGGAGATGCAGGAAAAATGGAACAGGTTGAGGCTATCTATGGGGCAGTCCGACCGGGGGCAGCTTTGATGTTTTACCCAGAAGTGAATGCTATTTTTAAGGCCAGAATCGATCCAAAATCGGGCACCCCTGCTTACAAACGAGTTCCGGTTTGCATTTATCGCAAATTACCACCAGAAAAAGTGAGTTAGCATTTGCTCCCTTTAAAGTCGGCCCATTAAAGGCTTTAAAATGAAATAGCCCTGACTAAATCTATGCGATCGTTGATTATCTATTCAACATCTCGGTTTGTTATGTCAGGGCAATTCTTTCTTTAGAGTTCTCTAATTAGACACTTAATCACGTTTGAAGCGAAGTAAATCTTCCAAGGTAGCGAGCAGCTTGATTTTGGCGGAAACAATTTGCTGTTCAGCATTTAGCTCGATGATCCAAACCACATTGACCGTGAAGTAGCTAGTTTTTACATTCCCGCTAATTTGATAAACAGTTATGCCATTGTTCTCAGGCTGTACGGTGCCAGACTGGGGAAAAGCTTTTACTTCGATTCCTGTAGTTTGCAGATATTGACAAATTGAATCTCTCCCAGCGATCGCGGATTCAAACGGTGGGAAAAGTATGCCATCAGGCGAAAATAGTGCTGCGAATTCCTCAAATTTATTTTCATTTAGCGTGAGGAAGTAATTATGAATTACCTGGGATTGAATATTTTCTATATTTAATAGATCTTGATTGACTTCAATGTCTCTTTTCATAGGAGTTAACAACATTATTTGAATTACCTAGATATTTTTAATACAGTGAATGCCGTGCTATGGCTATAGTAAGTTACTACTCTTTATAGAGTTTCCAACATATGTCTAAAGTAAGTTTTGTTTTAGGGTTTAATTGCCTAATCTAATTGAGGTTAAATAAATTGAAAAGAGGTTTGTTTTGAGTACTATTACTTCTGACTCCACCACGCAGATTGTTTCCAGCTTTGGAAACCTATCAACGGATCAAAAATTGGCACTGCTCTGGTACGTCTACAAAGAAGTTGGAAAATCTATTACTCCAGCTGCACCGGGCGCAAGCACTGCTTCTCCAGCAATCGCTGAAGGCATCTTTAACCAAGTTCTAGCTATGAGCCATGACGAACAGCTTCAAGTACAACGGGACATCATCGATCGTAAAGATGGGCCGATCAGTCAAGAGTATGGTTCCTTAAGCGATACAACCAAGCTACTCTTTTGGTATTTGCTAGCTCAAGGTATGGACCGCACTGAAATTGTTCCTATGCCTGAAGATTATAATCTGGAGCCGAATGCTGCTCAGTGTTTGTCCAATTTACAAGCGCTCGATCACTCGGAGCAAATCACTGTATTACGAGATTTTGTTTCTCCCATGGGAAGTGAATCTACTAAGCTTTAGACGTTTTCTATAGAACTATTCGTTCTTCACAACAGGAAATACTGATTCGCCCAAAATCGTTAAATTGACTACCGGGCGATCGGAATGCTCTTGAAGACGATCGCTCTACTAAAACATATTTTGGAAAATAACTTTGGATTGATTTTGTACCTTCTGCATGAATCAAAACCAAACTTTCTTAGTCATTAACGCGCCGTACCTGATACTAATTTGTCGGCATAGCGCTTAGTGATTTAACCCTTGGGAACTGTCTTTTGTATTTCTTTATTAGTAAACGTAGTCACCCCCAATCAAAGTTGAAATCAATTGATCGGGGGTGAAACAAACTAATAAATCCGTGGAAAGCAATTCAATACTTGTTCTCCACGGATTATAAAAATCAGTATTAAGTGTGAAATCGTATCACTCTTAAACCTTATAGCTTTGCAACATTATTATGCCAATTTGTCCCTTGTTCGTAAGCATAAGCTGTATGGAAAACTTGATCTTCCCGCAATACATTTCCAATGATTTGAAGTCCGATCGGCATTCCCGATGAATCCATCCCACAGGGCAAACTTAATCCCGGCAATCCAGCCATATTGACCGGAATCGTCATCAAATCATCTAGATACATACTCAACGGATCAGCCAGTTTTGCACCTAGTTTAAATGCTGTTGTGGGTGAAGTTGGCGATACTAAAACATCCACCTTTTCAAATGCGGCTTCAAAGTCTTGTTTAATCAATGTGCGAACCTTTTGCGCTTTCAAATAATAAGCATCGTAATAACCCGCCGACAATGCATAGGTTCCGATCATAATCCGCCGCTTCACTTCAGCCCCAAAGCCTTCCGCCCGCGTGCGTTTATACATATCTAACAAATTCTCCGCATCTTCAACCCGGCGACCATAGCGAACACCATCGTAACGCGCTAGGTTTGCAGAGGCTTCGCAAGGAGCGATAATGTAGTAAGCGCTAATGCCATAGCGGAAACGGGGACAGGAAATATCGATGATTTCGGCACCGAGTTCCTTCATTTTTTCAATAGCTTCCTGAGTTGCCGCTGCTACTTCTGGATCAAGCCCTTCGCCAAAGGTTTCCTTGATAACACCAACTTTTTTGCCCTTTAAATCTGTTTTCAAATATTGGGTATAGTCGGGCACATCCACGTTCAAACTGGTCGAATCTTTTGCGTCATAACCTGCGATCGCCCCTAACACCACGGCACTATCTTCTACTGTCGTCGAGAATGGCCCAATCTGATCCAATGACGAAGCAAATGCGACTAGTCCATAGCGCGATACCAAACCATAGGTCGGCTTCATGCCCACAATGCCGCAGAATGCCGCAGGTTGACGAATGGATCCACCTGTATCGGAACCCAAGGAAACGGGCGCTTCACCTGCTGATACGGCTGCGGCAGATCCCCCAGAGGAGCCGCCAGGAACGCATTCGAGATTCCAAGGATTGGCGGTCTTTTTAAAAGCTGAGGTTTCGGTGGAGCCGCCCATGGCAAATTCGTCCATGTTGGTTTTGCCGATCGTCACCATACCTGCATCAATGAGCTTTTGGCTGACGGTGGATTCGTAGGGCGGAATGAAATTTTCGAGAATTCTAGAGGCGCAGGTGGTGCGAATATTTTGGGTACAGATGTTGTCTTTGACGGCGATCGGTATCCCGGCCAGCATTCCAATCTGTTCACCCGCTGCAATTTTGGCATCCACAGCTTTGGCTTGAGCAAGAGCATGATCTGATGTGACCAACAAGAAGCTATTAACTTGGTCGTCAACCGCTTGGATGCGATCGAGATAGGCTTGGGTAATTTCCACTGCCGATCGTTCTTTTGTGACCAATTGATTGTGTAGTTCCCGAATGGATGCCATGAACTTTGTCCCCTAAACTTCTCTATCAATGCGCGTTCCAGCCTATTAGTATAGTAGAAGCTTGCGAGGATTTAGCGAAGGATTTGACGAATGTCAGCAAAAGTCGATTCCATGATGTCGTGAAGCGATCGCTCTAGCAACTTTTTTATAATGTAGCGAAAGAAGAGATTGTGAAATGGAAAAACTAAATCACTATCGAGATTCCGTTCAATAAGTATGAACAAGACCGGGGTGAGGTGATTGGGCTAAACATAGAGAATGCATTTATAGCGATCAGTATCACTTTAAAACTAAAGCAGGCAGAGGGCGATCGAGGCTTGACGAAGCGGAATAAAAGAATATGTTATCATTCAAGAAATTTCCTTGACTTAAGTATTATATGAAGCTGAATTATGTCGAACTTTTTGGATATAAAAGGTTTGAAAAGGCGAAGCTAGACACATCAGCCCGTATTACTGCGGTTCTAGGCGCTAATGAGGCAGGGAAAAGCTCATTATTAAAAGCATTGATTACTTTAAATGACGATTCTCCAATCCCTAGTAATGAAAGAACTCGTGATCTAGATGTGGGAGATGAACAAACTGTCGTAGAAGCAACGTTCTTACTTAATGACGAGGATCGCGCTACCGTTTCTCATCTATGTGAAGCAGAAAAATTACGATGGCTGAAGATTCAAAAAATGGTGGGAGGATCTAGAGAATATAAGCTAAATAAAGTAATCATAGCTGGATATGAAGGATTTGATGGTCAATATTTTTGTGAACGTATAAATAGTAATTTAATTACAGAAGATTTGATTAAGAAAGCAGAAAAAGCTTCAAAAGATTTAAAATCTTCTCAGAATAGAGTTAATTATAGTATCAGCGGATATTCGGAGGCTAATACTATACGTCAGATATTGAATGATTTTTCCCGTCATATACAAGCTTCTATATTAATTTTAAAGACGATCCCTATTAATAAAGAAGCACTGTCTAGTTGTGCAGTGCAAGTAGTTGAGTTGATCGATGTAATTAAAAATTCTGAAGAACAAACCAGGATCATAATTAAAGAAGTGATGAGTGCTAGTTTTATTGATTTCATAAGTACTTTTCTTAAATTTGGTCTAGATAGCCAAAAAATAGAACGAGATATAATTAATATCTTAATCCCACGTATTCCAAAGGTTTTACTATTTGATGAACTTCAGCGTCATCTTGCATCCTCATATCAAATTGCTGCTCAGGTTAGCAACCTTAATCCTGCTCTTCGTAATCTTTTAGATTTAGCACAATTAGATATTAATATCTTATCTGATGCAGTATTTAAAAGCGCAACAGCAAAAATTGCAACGATTTTGTGGAAGGCCAATAGTCAACTTTGTAAGACAATGAAATCGCGTTGGTCTCAGACTGGTATTTCTGTAGAGCTAGATATTCAAAGCAATTTATTAAATGTTCTTGTTAAAGATGAAAGCCAGACATATTCAACTATTGATGAACGAAGTGATGGGCTACGCCAATTTATTGCTTTGATGAATTTTTTGGAAATTCAACGTACGGAACAGCCTATCTTGTTGATTGATGAAGTGGAAACTCATTTACATTATGATGCTCAGGCTGATCTGATGCAGATGTTCGCAGAACAACAGTTAGCCTCACAAATTATTTATACTACTCATTCGATTGGTTGTCTTCCTGAAGATCTAGGTACAGGTATTCGGCTTGTCACCCCAATCAAATCTAAAGTTGGAGAACGCAGCACAATCGATAATACATTCTGGTCTCAATCTAGAAAAGGCTTTGGACCCGTTTTATTTGGTATGGGAGCCAGTACTTTAGCTTTCATTCCGGTTAGAAAGGCTCTAGTTGGTGAGGGTGCGACTGATATGTTACTTCTACCAACAATATTTCGACAAGTTGAAAATCTATCCCACCTCGGATTCCAAGTTGTGCCGGGATTATCTGAAGTGGGTAAGAAAAGAATGTCCCTACTACAAGACGAAGGTTCTAAGGTTGCCTTCATAGTAGACAATGATTCTGCTGGAAACGAAATAGAAAAAAAATTATCGGCAGCAGGAATCGATAAGTCAAAGATTTTTAAAATTTGTGATGATGCCACTACCGAAATGTTAGAGGATTGTATCAAAGTAGATATCTATATTGAAGCTGTTAACTTTGAGTTGAAATCATGGAATAAATCGGATTCAAATAATGAAATGACTGTTGTTGATTTATCTACAACTAATCGTCCACGTTCAGTAAAGAAGTGGTGTGACGAGAATGGAATTGATACTCCAAGTAAAGTAAATATAGCGTATCGTCTACTTGAATTTGCAAATGGTGAGCGTCAGGAGATACTAATTAGGCCAGAACTTGAAGAAGCATTCAAAGATTTATATCGAAGAATTAGTGAATCTCTTAAAGCCTAGATTTAAGGTAAATGCACATTATAATGACTTGGCACAATCTCACATAAAATCAAAAAGACGTTAGTTCCCAGATTGAAAACTAGCGCCTTTTAAACATGATATTTAAACCACTACTAATCTAGTTCTGCTTCGTCATTTCAATATTCACATCATTCAAACGCCGCCGCGTCAACACTTCAGACTTATCACGCGGTTCCAAATTGAAAACCGATCGTAACGTATCATCAATTTTCGTATACTCGGTATTGCCAACCTCATCCAGCCGAACCTTACCTTCACCATCAAAAATCACAGTTTGCGGCACAAACCCACGGTAATAATAACCTGCTTCATTCGGCTCATAGGTTTCCTTCACAGGCAACGAATCCACGCGAATTGCCGAAATATCCATCGCCCGACCGTAAAATTCCTGAATCCGAGACACCGTTAACGCATAAGTCTTGCAATCCGTGCTGTCGTCCAAGTAAAAAATCACCACCGTTGGCTTCCCAGCTTTCAGAGAATTCTGCAACGTACTCTTTGGGGGCACTATTGCACCATTTCCGGCATACAGCGCAAAAATATCGCCATCATACCGATCATCTTCCAGGACTGCTGCTGCACTCATCACATTCAGGCCCAAACTCAGCATCAACCCGATCGCCGTCCCAAAAATCCAAGACCTGCGACACGCCAAGCCCCTCAAAAAGCTACTCAACGCATCGAAACTCAAAAGACTTATCTGACGTAAAAAAAACATACAAACCCGATCGCACAGCTAAAAAACCAATGCCTTCCATTTTACCGGACCGC